>JBAXWU010000047.1:0-12023 GCA_037128235.1 Chitinophagia bacterium
GTCATACCCGGTTTTAATTGAGTAGCCACTTGTGACAAGGTCTTGCTTACCAATAAGGCAGCCTCCTTCATTAATATAACTTGTTCTTCAGTTTTTGTATAAACCATAATTCCTTTTATCTTATAAAAAAACAAACCTGTCGTTTAAAAGACAGGTTCGTAAATATAAATATTTTAACTAGTAGCTTTTAAACTATATAGGTGAGTTCGTAATAGGCTGTCTTCCTTGAATACGACCGGTATTCATTAATCCGTCGTATTGACGCATTAATAAATGAGTTTCTATTTGTTGTAATGTATCTAAGACAACACCTACCATAATTAATAAGGATGTTCCTCCAAAGAAAGTACTAAAACCTTGTGTGACACCTAATTTTTGTGCAAAGCCAGGTAAGATACCTACTAGTGCTAATAAGATGGCACCAGGTAAAGTAATTTTATCCATCACGGCTCCTATATAATCGGTAGTAGGTTGACCTGGTTTAACACCTGGCACAAAACCATTATTACGTTTAAGGTCTTCAGAGATTTGTTTTGGATTAAAGATTAACGCAGTATATAAGAAGGTAAATCCAATAACCATAATAGAATAGATTAACATATACCATACATTACTATGGTCGTTAAATATTCTAACAATGCCCTGCGCAGAATCGATATTGGTAAATGAAACCAAGGTAGGTAAGAACATAATAGCTTGCGCAAAAATGATAGGCATTACACCTGCACTGTTAACTTTTACAGGTAAAAACTGACGTGCTCCACCCACTTGAGAACCACCGATAATTTGCTTTGCATAAGTAACAGGTATTTTACGAACACCTTGTACAAGCAAGATAAGTCCCATAATAACAGTTACTAAAATAGCAATCTCAATTAAAAATATTAATAAACCACCACCGCCTTTTTGGCTTTTAGAACTGAATTCTAAAATAAGTGATTGTGGTAAACGACCTAAGATACCCACCATGATAATAATAGAAGTACCATTTCCTAAACCTTTATCTTGAATTTTTTCACCTAACCACATTACAAATAATGTACCAGCAGTTAAAGTAATAACAGTTGATAACCAGAAGTAGGGCTTGAAGGCAGGGATAAGTGCATCTGCATATCCTGGACTATTTAAATAAGCAACGTAAGCGCCCGCTTGAAAAGCAGTTACGATCACTGTCAAATAACGCGTCCATTGATTAATTTTATTACGACCACTTTCCCCTTCTTTTTGAACTTTTTGTAATTGAGGAACCAAGATGGTCATTAATTGCATAAAGATAGAAGCAGAAATATAAGGCATGATACCCAGTGCTAAAACAGATGCTTGCGAAAATGCACCACCGGCAAACATATCAAAAATACCCAATAAGCCATTGCTTTTACCTGATTTTTGAGCCGCCTCAATAGCCAAAGGATTTATACCTGGCAAAGTAATTTGCGCACCTATACGGTAGGTTAATACTAAAGCTAAAGTGACAAGAATTTTACCTCTTAAGTCAGTGATAGCCCAGATATTTTTAAAAGTATCAAGTAATTTTTTCATCAGTGTTTAGTTATTGTCCAAAAAGCACTTTTCAAATTAAAAAGACGCCCATTTGCACGTCTCGAATATACAGAAATATTAGATAATTTCAATGGTTCCGCCCGCTGCAACAATAGCTTCTTGTGCTTTCTTGCTAGCTGCGTTCACTTTGAAATTGATCTTTGTTTTCAATTCACCGTTTGCTAACACTTTTACCAAGTCGGTACGTGCTATCAAACTATTCATGTATAAATTTTCTGGAGTAATTTCTTTGAAACCGTATTTCTCTATTAATTGGTCTAATTGACCTAAGTTGAATACAACGTATTCAATTCTATTAATGTTTTTGAATCCACGTTTTGGAACTCTACGTTGGATAGGCATTTGACCACCTTCGTGTGCCATTTTGCTTTTGTAACCAGCACGAGACTGACCACCTTTATTACCTTTAGTAGAAGTACCACCTTTACCAGATGCTTCTCCTCTACCAATTCTAATTGCTTTGTGAACCGAACCTTCTGCAGGTTTTAAATTGTGTAATTTCATTTTTTTGATTTTTACTTTCGGGGTATCTCCCCTCGCTTATTTATAATTATTGAAGAAAACTAGCTTATGCTATTTCTTCCACTTTTACTAAGTGTAAAACTTTGTTAACCATTCCTAAAATTTGAGGAGTAGCTTCTACTTCTTTAGAAGCGTTCATTTTTTTCAAACCCAATGCAATTAAAGTTTGTTTTTGACGCTCAGATCTGTCAATACCACTTTTTACTTGCGTAATTTTTATTTTTTTCATCATTGAATTATTTATAATCGTATTAAGAATTGGCTATTGTTAAGCTTATCCGTTGAATACTTTTGATAATTTGATATTTCTTGTTTTTGCAACTTGAACTGGCTCACGTAATAAACCTAAAGCTTTGATAGTTGCTTTCACCACGTTATGTGGATTCGCAGAACCTAAACTCTTAGCTAAGATATCCGTGATACCTGCGCTCTCTAATACAGCACGCATGCTACCACCCGCAATTACACCGGCTCCGTGTGCAGCTGGCTTAATCATTACTTTAGCAGCACCTTCTTTAGCCAATTGCTCATGAGGAATTGTTCCGTGCATAATAGGCACTTTCACTAAGTTCTTTTTAGCATCTTCAATACCTTTTGTAATAGCTTCTTGTACTTCTTTGGCTTTTCCTAGACCTTGACCTACCACGCCATTTTCGTTACCTACTACTACTAAAGCTGAGAAGCTAAAAGTACGTCCACCTTTTGTTGTTTTAACTACACGGTTGATAGAAACTACTTTTTCTTTTAGTTCTACATCACCTGCAGCTTTAACTTTATTTACATTTAATTTAGACATGTTTTTCTATTAATATTTTTATCAAATTAAAATTGAAGTCCACCCTCTCTTGCACCTTCCGCAACTGCCTTAATTCTACCGTGGTATAAATTACCACCTCTGTCGAATATACAAGTTGTGATAGAAAGCGCTGCTGCTTTTTTAGCCACTGATTGACCAGCTAATTTAGCTTTATCAATTTTTGCCACTTTTTGAGCTGCAATATCTGCTTCTCTTGAAGAAGAAGAAGCTAATGTTACACCTGTTACATCATCAATTAATTGACAATAAATATCGGCGTTACTTCTAAATACAGATAAACGAGGTCTCGCTGCAGTACCAATTACTTTTTTGCGAATTCTATATCTGATCTTTTGTCTTTGAGCTAATTTACTCATATTATTTATTTTTTAGTCGAGCGATGCTGCCGCCCTTTTATTTTTTAATGCTTATTTACCTGCTGCTTTACCTGCTTTTCTTCTTACCACCTCATCAGAATAACGTACCCCTTTACCTTTGTATGGTTCTGGTTTACGTAGACCACGAATCTTTGCAGCTACTTGTCCAATTAATTGTTTGTCGCTACCTTCTAAAAAGATTTTAGGATTTTGTCCTTTCTCTGTAGTAGTAGTTACTTTTAATTCTTTAGGTACTTCAAAAATGATATTGTGAGAATATCCTAAAGCAAGGTCTAATATATTACCAGCGTTAGTGGCTTTAAAACCCACACCCACTAATTCTAAATCTTTTTTGTATCCGTCTGTAACACCTTTCACCAAGTTGCTAATTAAAGAACGGTATAAACCGTGCATAGCTCTGTGACGAATTTGTTCTGTTGGACGCTTCACAATTAATTCTTCAGCAGTGATTTCAATGACGATATCACGATCAATTTCTTGTGTCAAAGTTCCTTTAGGTCCTTTTACAGTTACTATTGCGCCATCTACAGTAATGGTTACCCCTTTTGGGATACTTACCGGTTTTTTTCCAATTCTAGACATAGTCGTTTTTTTATTTTGTTTGATACTTGGTTGCTTTCAGCCCCGACTAAAGGCTTAAGTACAAATCAAGTAATTAATTTATTACTCTTATTATTACTCTACTACTATTATACAATGCTATTAGACTATTATTATGTAGCTTCTTAAGAGATAGCACATAATACTTCACCCCCTACATTGCTCGCTTTTGCTTGCTTATCTGTTAATACTCCTTTTGAAGTACTTAAGATGGCAATACCTAAACCATTGCTTACTCTTTTAATTTCAGCTGGCTTTGCATATTGACGCAAACCTGGACGACTAATACGATCTAAAGAACGAATTGCTGGTTGTTTTGTAGATGGATCGTACTTCAAAGCAATTTTAATTAAACCTTGTTTACTATCATCTTCAAATTTGTATTTCAAGATATATCCTTGATCATACAAAATTTCAGTGATACGCTTTTTTAAGTTGGAAGCAGGAATTTCAACGATACGGTGTTGCGCCATTTGGGCGTTACGTATTCTTGTTAAGTAGTCTGCTATTGGATCTGTTACCATATTACTATTTTAAATCAGTTCTAAATTTTGTTTATTAAATTACCAGCTTGCTTTTTTAACACCTGGAATTAAACCATTCAAAGCCATATCGCGGAATACAATCCTTGATACTCCGAAGTAACGGATATACCCTTTAGGACGACCCGTTAATTGACAACGATTTTTTAGACGAACAGGTGAAGCATTTTTAGGTAGTTTATCTAAACCTGCATAGTCACCAGCAGCTTTTAAAGCAGCGCGCTTTTCAGCAAATTTCTTAACTGTTTTCTCACGCTTCCTTTGTCTGGCTTTGATAGATTCTTTTGCCATAATTCTTTTTTAACTTGTTATTTTAGTTATTGTCTTTTTTACTATTCTTGAAGGGCATACCTAATTCTTTTAATAATTCGTAGGCTTCTTCGTTAGATCCTGCAGATGTCACAAAAGTGATATCCAAACCAGTGATCTTATTTACTTTATCGATATCAATTTCTGGGAAAATGATTTGCTCAGTAACACCTAAAGTATAGTTGCCACGACCATCGAAAGCTTTATCACTAATTCCTTTGAAGTCACGTACACGAGGTAGTGCTACAGAAACTAGACGATCTAAGAATTCGTACATTTTCACTCCTCTTAAAGTTACGCGAGCACCGATGGGCATACCCTTACGTAATTTAAAGTTAGAGATATCTTTTTTAGACATTGTTGGAACAGCTTTCTGACCAGTAATCATTGTTAACTCGTCTAATGCGATGTCAACTAATTTCTTGTCATTTACTGCGCCATTCACACCACGGTTGATGCAAATTTTTTCCAACTTAGGAGTTTGCATTACAGACTTGTAACCAAACTTTTTTGATAAAGCAGGTATCACTTCTTTAGTGTACTTGTCTGCTAATCTTGGAGTATATTTTACTGTGCTCATTATTTAATTACCTCCCCTGATTTTTTTGAAGTTCTTACTAATTTTCCGTCAACTCTTGTACGCTTCACTTTAGTAGCTGCTGTGCTTTTTGCATCCCATAACATTACATTACTAATGCTAATAGAAGCTTCTACCTTAATGATGCCGCCTTTTGTGTTAGATGCAGATGGCTTTGTGTGTTTTGTTGCCATAGCAACTCCTTCCACAATAACGCGACCTTTATCTACGATTACTTCCAACACGGTGCGAGGCTTTTTCAAGTCCTTGTCATCACCAGCAATCACTACTACAGTGTCGCCTTTCTTGATGTTGAATTTGGGTTTGAATCTGTTAATCATAATTATTTATAATTTATAACACCTCTGGTGCTAATGAAACAATTTTCATGTATCCTTTATCGCGCAATTCACGTGCCACTGGCCCAAAAATACGGGTACCTCTTGGCTCGTCTGAAGTGTTTAATAAAACAACTGCATTGTCATCAAAACGGATATAAGATCCGTCCTTACGACGTAATTTGTTTTTGGTACGTACAATTACTGCTTTAGAGACTGTACCTTTTTTGATACCGCCTGCTGGGATTGCATCTTTAACAGTAACAACAATTTTGTCACCGATTTTTGCATAGTCTTGCCCACTATTACCTAGTACTTTGATACAAAGTACTTCCTTGGCGCCACTATTATCAGCTACATTGAGCCTACTTTCTTGCTGAATCATTTTTTTTAGCTTTAAGCTTTTTTCCTTCCTTTTTCAAGGTTGGGTGAATACTGTTTATTTCCTTTTTGGATTAGTTTATTTAGCTTTCTCCACTACTTCTACTAATCTCCAACGTTTTGTCTTTGATAATGGACGTGTCTCCATGATTTTTACAACGTCCCCAATTGTGCACTCTTGTTTTTCATCGTGCGCATGGAACTTAGTTGTTTTTTTCACGAACTTTCCATAGATCGGGTGTTTTACTTTTCTTTCCACTGCTACGGTAATGGTTTTATCCATTTTGTCGCTAGTGACAACACCGATTCTCGTTTTACGTAAATTTCTTTCTACCATTGTTATTAATTTTTGGTTAGCTTATCTTTTGATTAAATCTTGTGATTTAACCTTGTGATTAATTTAGATACCTAACTCTTTTTTCTTTAATTCCGTTTTCAAACGGGCAATATCTTTACGAAGTCCGCGGATACTCATTGGATTCTCTAGAGGAGAAATAGCATGAGCGAACTCTAGTTTCTTAAGTCTTAATTGATCTTCATCGATACGCGCTTTAAGGTCGGTAACGGTTAAATCTTTTAAACCTTTATTAAAATCATATTTTTTGTCTGCCATTGCAAATACTTTTTGTTGTTTCTACTTTTTTCTTACTACTTGTTGTTATTACTTATATATATATTACAAATCTCTTCTTGTAACGAATTTAGTTCTGATAGGTAATTTTTGAGCCGCTAAACCCATTGCTTCTTTAGCTACTTCTGGAGTGACACCATCTATTTCAAAGATGATACGTCCTGGTTCTACGACTGCTGCCCAGAATTCAGGGTTACCCTTACCTTTACCCATTCTCACCTCTGCAGGCTTACGCGTAATTATCTTGTCTGGGAAAACACGAATCCATACATTTCCTTCTCTTTTCATTGCACGTGTCATGGCTTGACGCGCAGACTCTAATTGTCTGTTCGTTAACCAAATGGGATCTAATGATTTCAATGCAAAAGAACCAAATGCAATAGAAGCTCCGCGCTTCGCGATTTCGCGAATACGTCCTTTCTGTTGTTTTCTATGTTTACTTCTTTTTGGCTGTAACATATTGTTATTGTTATACTCTTTTTATAATTTAATTATCTTTTTCTTCCTCCACCACCGCCACCACCTGGACGACGATCATTTCCACGATCAAATCCACCACGATCGTCACGACGATCTCCACCTGGACGATCTGCTCTTTCTCCACCTTCTTTACCACCTATGATGTTTGGATTCAATTCGCGTTTTCCTAAAACCTCCCCTTTACAAATCCATACTTTGATACCGATTTTACCATACACTGTTAAAGCATATACGTTAGCATAATCGATGTCCATTCTGAAAGTATGTAAAGGAACACGGCCTTGTTTGATTTCTTCGCTACGTGCAATCTCTGCACCACCGATACGTCCACCCACTTTTACTTTAATACCTTCTGCACCCATTCTTAAAGTAGAAGCAATAGCCATTTTGATAGCACGCTTGTAGTTAATACGATTTTCAATTTGACGTGCAATCGTGTCTCCGACAATGGTTGCATCTAATTCTGGACGACGGATTTCTAAGATGTTGATTTGAACATCATCTTTAGCTGTTAACTTTTTCAACTCCTCTTTAATACGATCAACTTCTCCACCACCTTTACCGATGATGATACCTGGTTTTGAGGTGTGAATAGTGATGATTAACTTACCTAAAGTACGCTCGATAACAATACGGGCGATACCACCTTTGCTAATACGCGCATTTAAATAAGTACGGATTTTATGGTCCTCAATTAACTTGGTAGCGTAATCTTTTTTATTACCGTACCAGTTGCTTTCCCATCCGCGGATGATGCCTAGTCTGTTTCCAATTGGATTTGCTTTCTGACCCATAGTAATGGTTTAGAATATTTAGTTTTTTAAATCTGATTTCGTATCTACAATCATAGTAACGTGGTTACTACGCTTACGCACTCGGTATCCACGGCCTTGTGGCGCTGGGCGCATACGCTTTAACGTACGACCACCGTCAACAAAAACTGTTTTTACAACCAAGCTGCTATCTGCCGCGCTTGCGCCTTCATTTTTTTGTTCCCAATTGTTAATTGCACTTTTCAACAACTTTGCCAAAGGCACAGCGTTGTGTTGTGGATGGAACTCCAAAATTGCCAATGCTTTCTCCACTTCCATGCCACGTATAACGTCTGCAAGCAAACGCATCTTACGAGGGCCTGTGGGATAATTGTTTAGTTTAGCTACTGCTTCCATTTCTTAATGTGTTTATACTAGTTTTTTATTTCTTAGTTCCAGCGTGACCTCTGAAGTTTCTTGTTGGAGAGAATTCACCCAATTTGTGTCCTACCATGAATTCGGTAACATACACAGGGATAAATTTGTTTCCGTTATGAACTGCAAAAGTATGTCCTACAAATTCTGGAGAGATTGTACTTCTACGGCTCCAAGTTTTAATTACACCTTTTTTAGTTTTGCCTCCGTTCATACCCTCTACTTTTTCTTCAAGGTTATGATCTATATAAGGACCTTTTTTAATCGAACGACCCATAGTAACGAGTTAATTTGATTGTTAAATTATTTTGTCAATTTTTTACCGTCACGACGTTGAATAATCAACTTGTCGCTACCTTTTCCTCTTGTTCTAGTTTTTTCTCCTTTAGCATACTTACCAGTTCTGCTTCTTGGATGTCCACCAGACGCTCTACCTTCACCACCACCCATCGGATGATCCACTGGGTTCATGGCAACACCTCTTACACGAGGACGAACGCCTTTCCAACGATTTCTACCTGCTTTACCAGCTGTTTCTAAGTTGTGATCGCTATTAGAAACAACACCCACTGTTGCGTAACAGTTAATTAAAACTTTACGTAATTCACCAGAAGGCATTTTCAATACAGCGTAAGTTTCTTCCTTATTCGCTAATTGAGCAGAAGAACCAGCACTACGTACTAATTTTCCACCTTGACCTGGTTGCATTTCAATATTGTGAATGATAGTACCTAATGGAATTGATTTCATTGGTAATGCATTTCCTACCTCAGGAGCCACATTCTCACCAGAAGATACTTTCGTACCAACTTGTAAACCTTGTGGGCAAATGATATATCTTTTCTCGCCATCAGTATATTGTACTAATGCGATAAAGGCTGTTCTGTTTGGATCGTACTCGATAGAAACCACGGTAGCTTCCATTCCAGTTTTATTTCTTTTGAAATCGATGATACGATAATGTTGTCTGTGACCACCACCCATATAACGCATTGCACGACGACCTTGGAAGTTACGTCCAGCCGTTTTCTTTTGTGGTTCTAATAAACTCTTTTCAGGTTTGTTAGTAGTAATCTCAACATAGGCGTTCCCGATTCTCCATCGAGTTCCTGCTGTAATTGGTTTGTACTTTCTTAATGCCATTTTTTTTCTTTTACTTTTTAAAGACTTTGTAGTCTTACGAATTTTTCAGCTTCGCGGGCTATTGTTTATTTATAGAGTAGCGTAAAGGTCAATGGTTTCACCTTCTGCTACAGTTACTAATGCTTTTTTATATCCAGATTTGATACCAGAGATAATACCTGCTTTAGTAGAACGTGTTTTATTTTTACCTGGAACAACCAATGTGTTAACTTCTAAAACGTTCACACCATAGAATTGCTCTATTGCAGATTTAATTTCTAACTTGTTTGCTCTGCGATCTACTTTGAAAGCATATCTTCTTAACTTTTCTTGTTGGCCATTTGCTTTCTCAGTAAGGATAGGCTTTATTAATATTTCTGTCAATTTCATAATTATAATTTTAAAGTCGTTAAGCTTATGCTACTACAGCTTCTTCTTCGTTAAAAATTTTAGCAGCCCCTTCAGTGATCACTAATATATCGGCATTCATGATGTCGTAAGTATTAATGTCTGATAATAAAGTACTTGCTACGTTTGGAATATTGCGTGTGCTTAAATAAATATTTTCATCGTACTCTGGAAGAATCACTAATGTTTTTTTGTTATCTAAGTTTAACTGACTAATAATAGTAGAGATGGTAGAAGTTTTTGGCGACTTCATTTCGATGTCTTCTAACACTAAAATAGCTTGGTCAATTGCTTTATGAGATAAAGCAGAAATTTTTGCTAAGTCTTTTACTTTACGATTTAATTTAAAATCGTAGCTATGCGGTTTTGGTCCAAAAATAGTACCACCACCCTTATATAATGGGTTACGGATATTACCCTTACGAGCGCCACCAGTACCTTTTTGCTTATGTAATTTTCTGCTCGCTCCTTGTACTTCCGCACGCGTCTTTACTTTATGTGTACCAGAACGACGTGCTGCTAAATACTGCTTCACTGCTAAATAAATAACGTGATCGTTTGGAGTTGCGCCAAAAATTTCAGCAGGTAATTCAACTTGTCTGCCTGTTTTTTTGCCTTTTATATTTAATACTTCTAATTGCATGATTGTCGATTAATAGGTGATTACTTTTGGATTAAAACGATTGAACCGTTATTGCCTGGTACTGAACCACTAACAAGAACATAGTTTTTTTCTGGGAATAATTTTAATACCGTTAAGCCTTTTGTTTTAACGCGATCAGTACCCATACGGCCGGCCATACGCATACCTTTGAATACTCTTGCTGGATAAGATGATCCACCAATAGATCCTGGTGCACGAGAACGATCGTGTTGTCCGTGAGTGGCTTCACCCACACCGCTAAATCCGTGACGCTTTACAACCCCTTGAAATCCTTTACCTTTTGTAGTTCCTACTACTTCTACTGTATCGCCTTCGGCAAACATGTCTAAAGTAATAGTAGCGCCTAAAGCCGCTTCTAATGAATAGTCGCGGAATTCTTTTACAAAACGCTTAGGAGCAGTCTGCGCTTTTGCGTAGTGATTAATTTCTGATTTTGTAGAATGCTTTTCTTTTTTGTCGCCTAACGCTAATTGTACTGCGCTATAGCCGTCAACATCATGTGTTTTCACTTGAGTGACTACGCATGGACCTGCTTCAATAATGGTACAAGCGATTTGCTTACCATCTTGACCAAAAATGCTGGTCATGCCAATTTTTTTTCCAATAATACCTTTCATCTGTTTGCGGTTTATGCCCCGCGTCTGGTTCTGAGGACATCCGATGATGATGCTAGCTTTTAATCCTAAGATTATAGTAGCTCGGATTCAATCCCTGTTTGCTGCCGACCTTTTCCTGAGTTTTCACAATTTTCATTGTGAAGGGGAAGTACCGGAAGTAAACAAACCTCGAAGGGCCTGTTTATATTTTTCTTCTATATTCAACCAGCGCTCCTTTTTCTACTGATGCATAATGGCTCAGTGATTGGGAGATGGATTTATAAATACTTATGCTTTGATCTCCACCTCAACACCTGATGGTAAGTCTAACTTACTAAGGGCGTCTACTGTTTTAGAAGAAGAAGTGTAGATGTCCAATAAACGCTTGTGCGTTGCTAATTGGAACTGCTCACGACTTTTCTTATTCGCATGCGGTGAACGTAATACAGTAAAAATGCGTTTGTGTGTAGGTAAAGGAATAGGACCTGTTACTACTGCACCAGTACTGCGTACGGTTTTTACGATTTTCTCAGCAGACTTGTCTACCAAGTTGTGATCGTAAGACTGTAATTTTATTCTAATTCTTTGAGACATAGCTATTTTTCCCAAATTATCTTGGGGTTGCAAAGGTAATGGGTTGTAAGGTAACATTCAAGAAATATTGCCCTTTTTTTAAATTATTTTTAAAAAAGGCTAAAACGGGGTCCAATAGACCCTAAATAATTGATTATCATATAGATAAATGAGATCTGAAGCATTTTATAAGGGGCTTTGAAAAACAAAAGCCCTTCTCGATTTATTGAGAAGGGCTTTAATATCATTAGAGAGTTTTTTCGAAGCCTTTATATTTCATGAAAGGCTTTGAAAAACAAAAGCCCTTCTCGATTTATTGAGAAGGGCTTTAATATCATT
>JBAXWU010000048.1:0-12012 GCA_037128235.1 Chitinophagia bacterium
TCACCATCATCAGCCACCCAAGTAATATTATTTTTCCAGCCACCCCCGCTGGAACTTTTTTGATAGTTTATTATTTTTTCAACAACCGTATCCGCCTCTGCGCTATTTCTTACAGGTAGCCTTCCTGTTGCAATGGCAAGGTTTTTAATTTCAGTATAATTATTAATATCATCGTTATCATTCAGTATGCTATAAAAATCATCGGATGGATAACTAGTAAGTACACCCGTAGAAGCTGCCGATTCGAAAACAGGAATTTCAGTAGCACTATTGTAATTTTTAGTATTATAATTGGCTATGCCGAATAATAATAAATAACGAGGGGCGGCTACTTTATTAGTGACGGACTTATTCAATAAATATTTTATAAAATTTCTAATGCCTATAGCGCTGGGTTGACCTCCTGAAAATTCGTTGAATATTTCATTCACATTTACAAGCTCTGTTTTTAGTCCATTCGCTGTGGCATGATAATTTTGTAATTTTTTAGCTGCGTTTAAATAATTAGATGCACATACTATAATATAGTCTGGAACATTCATGCCGACCAAGTTTTGATTATTCATTGGCCCTAGTAAGCTGGGGATTTCATAAGCTTGTTGCTTCAGCGCAAAAAATTCATGTAAAGTATCGGCCTGGGTCAGAAAACTAATTAAGCCATTAGAAGAAAAATCTGTAATAATTTTTTGGGGTGATGCCGGGTTCGTTACTTCCCAGACCTCCGTACTACCATCCCCATTTTGCATTTGGTACTGCAGTATATTTCCTTTTGCAGCAGTTGATACATTTCTAAATCCAAAACTATTCGTGCCCCAAAAACCCAATTTTCTTTTAGCCGATAATTCTATATAATCCAACCAACCTGCAGACGCTGCATTATCCGTTTGAAAACTAATATTCACTGAAGCGGGGCTACTCAAATTCGTATTGGTATTTAAAGCATAAGAAAAACTATCTGTAACAATATTAGCAGACTCATCATATAACAATCCACTCACAGGCGCCACCGTAGTTGTTTTAATGGCATTATCATTAATACTAAAATTAAAATTAGCAGCATTTTGATAAGCGGTAGCCACATATCTGCTCACAAGTTTCATAGGGCTTGACAGTACTAATCCATTTATATTAATAGGATAAGATAATTTCGTCTGCTTACCCAAACCCATTCCCATAGCTGGTCCTAATAATAATTTTCCACTGTTTAATATTGAAATACTGTCTACTTCTATTAACCATCTTTCGTCATATTGATCTACCGTTTGTGCCGAAGCATTGAGTTTATCTAGGCTGCTTATTCTCTTCCCATTAGACCCAATAGTGATAAAATAAAAAACAGAATCATTACTTGCATTTTTGTAATGTGTGGGTGTGAATTTTGATGCGTCTTGTTTCCACCAAACAGCGCCTTGTGTATAAAATAAGATATAATCTTTTTCGTCAATTTGATTATCGCCACCATCGAGCACCTGAATGGCATTTTCTGTTAAATCGGTTGAAATACTTGCGTTCACTTTTTCAGATAGCTGCGCAAGATTATAATTAAATAATTGTAGCTGTGTTGAACGAATAGGCAAAGAAAAACCTAAAGTCTTTAACTGAGCCCCTGTAATTTGATAAATACCTTGCTTAGACACCGCTATTTTAGCCCATTTTCCAGTATTTAACGCAGCATTTTGAGCCCCTAAAAAGTAAGGAGAAAACATAAAAATCAAAAAAATGATAAAAACACCCCTTCTCATATACTAAAATTAGGGTTTTGTAAGAGAACAATCTAGTTCCAGCTGAATAATTGATTAAAAAACAAAGTATATTCGCACTATCTTTTAATCTCATTATTGAATAATTTAAAACGATGAATTTTATAAATAGTATTTTGTTGTTTTTTGCTGTCCTTTTAATAGGACCTAGCATTATTGCTAGCAATGAAAATAAAGCCATTTCCAAAAATATAGTCTTGGCTGCCAAAACCCAAGACCCCTATGCCGAAACTGTGCTTATGCGAGGTGGTACTTTCGCCATGGGTATGAATCAAGAAAGTATTATGGGCGAATGGAACAATAATCTTAGAAGAGTAACAGTGAGTTCTTTTAGAATAGATAAATATGAAGTAAGTAATAAAAAATATCGTGCTTATATCCATTGGTTAGAGAAAATTTTTATTCCCATTGGAAGAGATTCTATTGTAAGAGCTGCACTTCCCGATACAAGTGTTTGGAGAACAGAGCTTTCTTATAACGATCCGATGGTAGAAGGCTATTTTAGAGCCAATGCTTTTAACGATTATCCTGTAGTAGGTGTCACTTGGGAACAAGCCAATAATTATTGCAGATGGAGAACAGATAGAGCCAATGAAAATACTTTAATCAAATACAAATTAATTGATTCACAGAATCCCTATATAGGTAAAATGGGCTTAGCTACTAATACAATTGATTCTAGTAAGAGTAACGGATTCACTTCCACCTCTTCTTCCACTTCGGTGAACAGAGGAAAAAATTTGGACGATTATATAATGATACCAGATTTTAGATTACCTACTGAAGCCGAATGGGAATATGCCGCTAAAGTATCAAGTCAAAAAGGTAGTTCTTCTAATTTCAATAACCCAAGAGCTGGCATAAATTCTTCCCGCCCTAATGCTAGCCTGGTTGCTTCTGAGACTCCATTTCCTTGGAATACCAATGGAAATGAGGGAATTAGAAATGCACTACCCTCAAAAAAAGACAGCAAACAAGGAATGTTTGCAGCCAATTTTAAAAACGGAAGTGGTGATTATATGGGCATGGTGGGTTATGCAAATGATGGCGCTGGTTTTCCAAGTAAAGTAAATGCTTTTCTACAAAGTAGTGCAGGCATCTTTAATATAAGTGGCAATGTAAACGAATGGGTGGCCGATATTTACCGTCCTATGAATAACGTAGACATGGATGATATTAACCCTTACAGAGGTAATAATAGTTTAGATGGGGATGATACCAACATTTCAAGTTATGAAACTGGAAACAATACTTTAATCTCCAATAAATCAAGAGTATATAAAGGTGGTAGTTGGAAAGACCGTCCTTATTGGTTGAACCCAGGCACTAGAAGATTTTTAGATCAAGATAAATCAAATAGCACCATTGGATTTAGATGCGCTATTTCTGCTTTTGGCGTGGACAGCCCTGGCGTTGATAATGACAACAAACCTTGGTGGAAAAGAATATTTTAAATTATTAACTAGATGAAATTACGCATTGGCTCTGGCATCGATTTTCATCAATTAGTAGAGGGCCGAGACCTATTCATTGGTGGTATTAAAATTCCACATACTAAGGGCGCCTTAGGACATAGTGATGCAGATGTTTTATTACATGCTATATGTGACGCTTTATTAGGTGCCTTAAGCTTAGGCGATATTGGCACTCACTTTCCTGACACAGATGCTGCTTATAAAAATATTGATAGTAAAATTTTACTTCAAAAAACTTACGATTTAATTACTGCAAAGGGCTATCAAATTGTAAACATTGATGCTACATTGTGTTTAGAAGCACCAAAAATTAAACCCTATGTAATTGCCATGCAGCAGTGCATTGCCAGCATATTACATATTGGAGATAAAGATATTTCTATCAAAGCCACTACTACTGAAACAATGGGCTTCACTGGAAGAGAAGAAGGCTTAGTGGCCATGGCTACTTGTTTATTAACTGAAGCTAATAGTTAAAACTGCTAACATCATGAAGCAGGCTAGTTCTAATGTACCCCTTTCAATTTCCGATTTATATGAAATATATAAGTCATCCCCACAAGTACAAACCGATACACGTCAATTAAAAAAAGGCGATCTATACTTTGCACTCAAAGGCCCAAATTTTAATGGCAATGAATTCGCCCTTCAAGCATTAGAACAAGGTGCTGTTTATGCGATAGTAGATGAAGCGGTTCATGCAAGTGAACATTTACAAAAGCGTATAATATTAGTAGAAGATGTTTTAAGTTCATTGCAAGCACTTGCTAAATTTCACCGCGAACAATTTACTATTCCTTTTATTGCCATTACGGGTAGCAATGGTAAAACAACTACAAAAGAATTGGTGGCTGCTGTATTAAGTAGTCATTATACAATATATACCACCAAGGGAAATTTGAACAACCATATTGGTGTACCCCTAACCCTACTTAGTATTCATAAAGACGCTCAATTTGCCATTATTGAAATGGGGGCTAATCATTTAAAAGAAATAGAATCTTATTGTAATTATACCCTTCCTACACACGGACTAATTAATAACTGTGGTAAAGCACATTTAGAAGGCTTTGGAGGGGAAGAAGGAGTGAGAAAGGGTAAAGGAGAATTATATGATTATTTAAAACTGCATAATGGCACCGCCTTTGTAAACAGCGATTTAGATTATTTAGAAAAAATGAGCCAAGGTATTGGAACAGTCATTAGTTATGGTAATCATAGTGGCCAACTACAAGCAAAAGTATTCGATGGTATTGGAAATGAAAAAACCGCTACTAATTTTTTAGTAGTAGAAATTACTAAATGCTCAAATGTTAGCTTATTAAATAAGGTCATTAATACTCAATTAGTAGGCGCTTATAATTTACCCAATGTGCTTGCTGCCATAAGTATTGGCTTAACATTTGAAGTGCCTGCAGAAAAAATGATGGCAGCTATTGAAAACTATACCCCTACCAATAGCCGCTCTCAATTAATAGATTGGAAAAATAATAAAGTTATACTTGACGCTTATAACGCGAACCCTAGTAGTATGCAATTAGCTATTGAAAATTTTGCAAAAATAAATGCTGCTAAAAAAATACTTTGCATTGGGGGTATGAGAGAATTAGGCAAAGAAAGCCAGGCCGAACATCAAGCCTTAATTGAGCAAATTAAAGCTGCTCATTTTGAAAAAGTTATTCTAGTAGGTAAGGAATTTGAAAACTGTCAACATTCTTTTACTTATTTTGAAAATAGTGCATTAGCCAAAAACTGGATGGACCAAGAAAACTTCAGTGACTATTTCTTTTTGATCAAGGGCTCTAGAGGCATTCAAATGGAAAAAATGATTGGTATAGATTAAGCATTACGCTTATATGAATTTAAAAGTCTGATGGGCATCCGTTTCAGTTTTATTCTAAAACTAATTTTATATTCGATACCTTTGCGCCATGGCTACTAACTATTTATGGAGCACGATTAATAATCGCTGTCCAAGATGCAGAGAAGGGAAACTTTTTGTTTCTAGTAATCCTTATCATCTAGCTTCTATTACTACCATGAACGAAAAATGTCCAGTTTGCGGACAACCCACTGAAATTGAGTTAGGTTTTTACTATGGTACAGGCTATGTAAGTTATGCATTAACGGTGGCCTACTTCGTTTCCACCTTTGTAGCATGGAAGGTATTAATTGGAATGACTTTTGATTTAGACGATAATAGAATTTTTTATTGGATGGGGACGGCTATTATAACACTGCTAATTGTTCAACCCATACTAATGCGCTTATCAAGATCTATTTGGTTAGGCTGGTTTGTATCTTATAATAAGAATTGGAAAAACGAGCCATTGGGATATAATGAACGCATGGACTATAATAGAAAAGAGATTTAAAAAAGCCTCTCACTTTCGTGACAGGCTTTGCAGAGAGGAAGGGATTCGAACCCCCGATACGTTGCCGTATACACGCTTTCCAAGCGTGCTCCTTAAACCACTCGGACACCTCTCTATTAGGACTGCAAATGTAAAATAAATAATTGGTGTTTTAAGTATTAACCAATCCAAACACCCCCATTGCATTATTTGTCGTTATCTCTGCTACTTCATGTAGCGGCAAATTTTTAATCTCCGCTAATTTCATGGCCACTTGTATCATATAAGAAGGCTCATTGGTTTTTCCACGATAAGGCACAGGCGATAAATAAGGGGCATCTGTTTCCAGTACCAACCATTCCATTGGTATTTCTTTAATGGCTTCTGCCACGCCTGCATTTTTATAAGTAAGCACACCACCTAATCCTAAATGAAATCCCATGGCAATTATTTGTTCTGCCGATTCCCTACTTCCACTAAAACAATGAAAAATTCCACGTAACCCTTTTTTAGCAAAAGGCTTTACGGCTTCAATGGTCTCTCCCATGGCATTACGCGTATGAATGGCAATAGGTAATTTAGTATCTAAGGCCCATTGCATTTGAATTTGAAAAGCATCCATCTGCTTAGTCGCAAAAGTTTTATCCCAATAATAATCAAGGCCAATTTCTCCAATGGCTATAAATTTTCTTTTTTGTAGTTGTGCTTCTATAAGAGCTAATTCTTCTTTTACATTTTCTTTTACCGAACATGGATGTAAGCCCATCATGGCCATACAATTTTTAGGATAGTTTGCTTCCACTTCCAACATGGCCTCTAAAGTTGTACTATCAATAGCAGGCATTATAATAGTATTAATACCATTATCCTTTGCATTTTTCATTATGCCCTCTATATTTTCTTTAATAGGGCTGGAATAAAGGTGGGCATGTGTATCAATGAATCTCATATCACTTAAAACGTTACTTAGACTACAAAAAAACACTATTTTTTACTCATTACATAATAAACCCTACAATATGTCGTTTTAGCTATGTAGACAACAATGGTCTTATTAGTACAGACAACAAACTTTGTTTTTTATAGGGTACGGATTATACGGCTGGGGTTTCTACCTTGGCCTTTTTTTTGCTTCAAACTGTTCAAAATATGAATTATTGAATGGCCTCAAATCTATAGCCTAGTCCAGAAAAATATTCCAATACCATTGGCAATGCTACTTGCAATCTTTCAAAGGCCTTAGCACTATCATGAAAAACTACAATAGATCCCGCACGCGTATTCTTAATTACATTTTTTGCGCAAGCTTCTGGAGATAATGTCAAATCAAAGTCGCCACTCAACACATCCCACATAATTATTTCTTGAGCTATGGTTTTATCAGCTTTTATTTTTTTTATCTGCGCATTAGTTATTCTTCCATAAGGTGGGCGAAATAAATTAGACTGAATCAATTCACCAGCTTGTTCTATATTTTGAATATAGTGAGCTGTATCTGTTTTCCATCCGTTTACATGATCATAGGTATGGTTACCCACTGTATGGCCTTCCTGAATAATTTGCGCATATAAATTTTGATGCGCTGCTACATTTTTACCTATGCAAAAAAAACTAGCCTTGGCATTAAATTTTTTTAATTCCGCTAAAACAAAGGGGGTAGCCTCTGCATGCGGACCATCGTCAAAACTTAAATAAATAACCTTTTCTGTACCCGGTATTTTCCAAGTGCATGAGGGGTAAAAGGCCCTCAACCAAAAAGGTGTTTTTACTAAATACATACTCAAAGATAAATAGTTCTTTTGCCCATTTGAATATTATCTTTGTATAAATAAAAAAGAGCATGGATTCAAAGGTTAGAGTCAGGTTTGCACCCTCCCCCACAGGTGGCCTTCACTTAGGCGGGGTAAGGACTGTTTTGTTTAATTATTTATTTGCAAAGCATCATGGAGGAGAATTTATTTTAAGAATAGAAGACACCGATCAATCTCGATTTGTACCCGGCGCCGAACAATATATTATAGATACACTTAACTGGTGTGGACTTATCCCAGATGAAAGCACAGTGCACGGTGGTGATTATGGACCCTATAGACAAAGTGAAAGAAAAGCCACTTATACTCAATATGCACAAATATTAATAGAAAAGGGTTTTGCTTACTATGCTTTTGATACCCCAGAAGATTTAGAAGAGAAAAGAAAACAGGTACCTAATTTTCAATACAGTCGCGTACATAGAATGGAAATGAAAAATTCTATTTCATTAAGTGAAAATGAAGTGACTGAATTATTAAAAAAAGGAACGCCTCATGTTATTCGCATTAAAGTACCCGATGAAGAAGAAGTAGTTTTTACCGATATGATTAGAGGTGAAGTGCGTTTTGAGGTGAGTACCGTAGATGATAAAGTATTATTAAAAGCAGACGGCATGCCTACTTATCATTTAGCAGTAGTGGTGGATGATTATTTAATGAAAATTACCCATGCATTTAGAGGAGAAGAATGGTTACCCAGTGCGCCCGTACATATTTTATTATGGAAATATTTATTTGGACTTGATAAAATGCCTAACTGGGCGCATTTGCCTTTAATATTAAAACCAGAAGGTAGTGGTAAATTAAGTAAGCGTGATGGAGAGCGTTTAGGCTTTCCCGTCTTTGCCATGGACTGGAGCGACCCTATCACTAAAGAAACCACCATTGGTTTTAAAGAAAAAGGATTTTTACCAGAAGCCTTTATTAATTTTTTAGCCCTATTAGGTTGGAACGATGGAACAGATAAAGAAATATTTAGCTTGGATGAATTAATTAAAAGTTTTGATATTGAAAGAGTACATAAAGGAGGCGCTAAGTTCGATTATGAAAAAGCAAAATGGTTCAATCAAGAATGGATCAAAAGAACAGATAATAAAGTATTAGCAACACTAGTTCAACCCTTTTTGGATAATGCAAAAATTGAAGTACACGAAGCGCCTTATTTAGTAAAAGTCATTGGACTGGTAAAAGACCGTTGTCATTTATTAGCAGACTTTATACCACAAAGTCATTTCTTTTTTGCGGCACCCACCACTATTGATACAGCAGCTATCTTACCTAAATGGGAAGAGAAAAAGCAGCGCTTTTTCGATGAATTAGTAAAACTATATGCACAAAAAATTGCAGAAGGTTTGAAAACATTACCTGCAGCTAGCCTTGAAGCAAGTTTTAAAGAATTAGCCACTGCGCATGAAATAAAAACAGGTGATTTGTTACTACCGCTGAGAATTATGCTCGTGGGTGGGAAATTTGGACCTGGGGTATTTGAGATCATTGAATCCATTGAACTTCCAGATACGATAGTAAGAATTGAACATAGTTTGCAATTAATTTCAGGAAAATAATGTAATTTAATAGTAATGAAACCCATTAGAGTATTAGTAGCAAAAGTTGGACTAGACGGACATGATCGTGGTGCAAAAATAATTGCCACGGCACTGCGTGATGCAGGCATGGAAGTCATTTATACTGGCCTTCGTCAAAGCCCTGAGATGGTAGTACAAGCTGCCTTACAAGAAGATGTAGATGCCATTGGTATTAGTATATTATCTGGCGCACACATGACGGTGTTTCCAAAAGTGTATCAACTCATGCAAGAAAAAGGCTTAACCAATGTACTTTTAACAGGGGGTGGTATTATTCCAGAACAAGACAGTATTACACTGCGAGAAATGGGTATTGGTACTTTGTTTGCACCCGGAACCAACACTGCCGATATCGCCAGCTATATAAAACAATGGGTCGCCGAACATCATAAATAATCTGCTTTTTTAATTTATAAATTGCAACTATATGTCCTCCTTTCAAACTTTGTTTACAAAAATGGAAGATCATACTTTGATCATTACCATTAATCGTCCCGACAAATTAAACGCATTGAATCAGCAAGTAATGAAAGATCTTGATGCCGTCATGGACAGAGTATATAAATTTCCAGAAATTAAAAGTGTTGTGATAACGGGTGCGGGCTTAAAAAGTTTTGTAGCAGGCGCCGATGTGAAAGAATTTGAATCCTTATCAAAAATTGATGCAACTGCCCTTGCTAAAAGAGGACAAGATGTATTTTTTAAAATAGAAAATTCTCCAAAACCAGTGATTGCTTGTGTAAATGGATTTGCACTAGGTGGTGGTTGTGAATTAGCCATGGCTTGTCATTTTGTTATTGCTTCCGAAAGCGCTGTTTTTGGACAACCAGAAGTAAACTTGGGTATTATGGTAGGTTATGGTGGCTCACAAAGATTAACGCAAAGAGTGGGCAAAGGGAGAGCCATGGAATTAGTCATTACAGGTAAAACTATTAATGCCACCCAAGCCATGAATTATGGTTTAGTGAATTATGTAGTACCTCAAACTGAATTATTAGATAAAGCATTTTCTATATTAAGGGTAACGCATGAGAAAGCACCTTTATCGGTAGCCAATTCTATTAAAGCAGTGAACGCTGCTTGGAACGAAGCAGAGAATGGCTATACTATAGAAGCCAAATTATTTGGCGAATGCTTTACTACCCATGATGCAAAAGAAGGTATTACTGCATTTATAGAGAAAAGAAAGCCTGAATTCAAAGGGAATTAATTTCCCCTATTTACATATTAATTTATGGGCAGTTTAGTACCTTTGCAATAGAAAAATAACATTATGGAATACAGAATAGAGAAAGATACGATGGGTGAAGTAAATGTACCTGCTAATGTTTATTGGGGTGCGCAAACACAAAGAAGTATTGACAATTTTAAAATAGCACAGGATATTAATAGAATGCCTAAGGAAATTATTAAAGCATTCGCCTATTTAAAAAAAGCAGCTGCCCTTACAAATATGGACGCAGGTGTTTTACCTAAAGAAAAATCGGATTTAATTGGACAAGTTTGCGATGAAATTATTGCAGGCAAATTAGACGATCAATTCCCTTTAGTCGTTTGGCAAACAGGAAGTGGTACACAAAGTAATATGAACTTAAATGAAGTCATTGCTTACCGTGCACATGTATTGAAAGGAGGAAGCCTAAGCGATAAAGAAAAGTTTTTGCATCCTAATGACGATGTTAATAAATCTCAGTCTTCTAACGATACCTTTCCAACGGCCATGCATATTGCCGCCTACCAAATTTTAATGCAAACCACTATTCCAGGTATTACTGCCTTAAAAAATACTTTAGAAGCCAAGAGTGCTGCGTTCATGCATATTGTTAAAATAGGTCGTACCCATTTTATGGATGCTACCCCTTTAACCTTAGGCCAAGAAATTAGTGGCTACGTTAGTCAATTAAATCATGGCTTAAAAGCCATCAACAATACATTAGCACATTTAAGTGAATTAGCCCTAGGAGGCACTGCAGTGGGTACAGGCATTAACACCCCTAAAGATTATTCAGTAAATGTTGCCAAACATATTGCAAAGTTAACTGGCCTTCCTTTTATTACTGCAGAAAATAAATTTGAAGCATTGGCTGCACACGATGCTATTGTGGAATCACATGGTTCATTAAAAACAGTGGCAGTAAGTTTAATGAAAATCGCCAACGATGTGCGCATGTTATCCTCTGGACCACGCAGCGGTATTGGAGAAATTTTTATTCCAGACAATGAACCCGGTTCTTCTATTATGCCAGGTAAAGTAAACCCAACGCAATCAGAAGCACTTACAATGATTGCTGCACAAGTAATGGGCAATGATGTAGCTATTAATATTGGTGGTTCTATGGGGCATTTTGAATTGAATGTATTCAAACCCGTAATGATTTATAATTTCTTACACAGTGCTCGTTTAATAGGTGATGGTTGTGTAAGCTTTAATGAAAAATGTGCTGTAGGCTTAGCGCCTATTGAAGCTAATATTAACAAACACGTGAACAATAGCTTAATGCTAGTCACTGCACTGAATACTAAGATTGGCTATTACAAAGCCGCTGAAATTGCACAGAAAGCACATAAAGAAGGTACGACCTTAAAAGAAATGGCTGTGAAATTAGGTTATGTAACCCCTGAAGAATTTGATGCTTGGGTGATTCCTAAAGACATGGTCGGTTTGTAGTTTAAGATTCAACGTGATTTAAGATTCCAATGCTTCTCAGCTCGCCATGACGCTAAAAAATAGAAAACCAAACTAAAAATTAGAACTCGTGCTTCGCACTCAAACAGCTAATTTTTTGATCGTTTGATTTTCTATTTTTATTAACGCTATGGCTCGATGTTCCGCAATGGAATCTTATTCACTTTTGAATCTTCATTATTTTAATTAGGGGCAGGAAGAGAATAGTTCATCAGTGAATATTATATTTCACTCCTTAACATAGAGCCATAGCGTAAAGAAATTTGTAAATTCTAACGTTAAAAAAGTCAGCATGTTTGAGCACGAAGTGCGAGTTCTGACTTTTAGTTAGAATTTATGA
>JBAXWU010000049.1:0-11741 GCA_037128235.1 Chitinophagia bacterium
TGGTGAATATATTAACTACCCCCGTGCCTAGTAAAGCCAATGCTTTTATAAGTACTCAAGTAAATAATACAGGTTATAAAAAAATAGATTTGAGCTGGGGCGCTCCCACTAAAACAGGTGGCTGGAATATTATGGGTGCTTGGACCGATCAAAAAAAGGGTATTACCGAGTACAGCGATTTTAATAAAAAAGCCTTGAGTGTAAAAAGAAATTTTAAAGTAAACGATAAATTAAAGGGATACCAAAATCTTCAATATATTAATTACTATACTCAAATGACAGGTTCTTTGGATAGTATTAAGTTTTTTCAGAAAAACTTTGGCACACAACAAAGTTTCACCTTTAGGAAAATTGATGCGCTTCGTTTTAGACAAAACTTAGCGTATAACTGGAATAGCCAATCTAGTACAACGCTTAATTTCATGTATCGAAACAATACCATGGACCAGAACCCTACTTATTCAATTGCGTCTACATCCAACCCCACAAAATTTAAAGGCCAAATAAATAGTAACCATTTTGATGCCTATGTACTAGACCTTCAACATGTATGGAGCATTCCATTTTTGAATAGTAAAATAATGTTGGGTGGCTATTGGGATATTACCCATCAAAATTTAATTGCCCACTACATTGATATTGTAAAAGATACCAGCATTGGCAAATACACAAAATATGCTTACCCCAACAGGGATTCACTTATTACTAATTACAATACTCAAATTAGTAATAAAGCTATTTACTTAAATTATATCGCCAATTTAAACAAGGCTATTCGCTTGAACATGACCCTGCGTTACGATAATTTTGAATACCTTTTCAATAACCTACTTCCCCTTGGAACACCATCTGCCAAAAATAATTTTACACAGTTCACACCTAAACTTGGACTTACTTACAACCTTAAAAATTGGGGTAGTTATTTTAATTATAGCAAAGGCTTTGTGCCTCCTCAAATAACCGAAATATACAATGCTATTAGAGTGCCTTATTTATTACCTCAAAGTTTTTCTAATATAGAAATAGGCTCTTGGTATCAACATAAAAAACTAAGTGCTGAAATGTCTATTTATTCTTTACAAGGTAATAACGAAATTATTTCGGTAAGACAAACAGACGGGGTAAACTTAAATCAAAATTCAGGCGCTACAAGCCATATGGGTATTGAATATCAGCTACGCTATCAATTAATGCCAAGTATGGAAATTAGCCTTAATGGCTCTAATACAGTTCATAAATATTTAAATACCAATATTAAAGGTGTAGATGTAAGTGGTAATGAAATGAATGCAGCCCCACATGTATTAAATAACCTAGGTATTGCTTGGAAGCCCAGTAAACTGTTACGCAGTTCGCTTGAATGGATACATCAATCAAGTTATTATATGGATGAAACCAATGCCACTAAGTACCCTGGCTTCGACTTATTGAATGCAAGGCTCGGACTTCAATTAGGGAAATCAGAAATTTGGTTGAATGTATTAAACCTTACCAATACTTATTACTCCACTATGGCAACCAAAAACTTCAGTGTAAAAGGAAGTAGCGCTTACTCTTATTATTTAGGAGAACCCAGGGCCATTACCATTGGTTGGAAATGGTACATTACTGATTAATTCTAATTCTCATACCTCCCATTCCACCGCCTCTTTGCATGTCTTCCATAATTTTTTTCATACTCTCTGCAAATTGCGCACGGTTCATTTTATCTCCTTTAGTAGGTTGCTTTAATTCTTTAGCAGCATATTTAGCTGTAAACTCAGAAGCGGTAATTACATTGCCCCCATTACTACTATTTACTTCTAAAATAGCACCAGGTAAACCAGCATAAGCATCAGGCCCAACAGATACAGGAATAGATTCTGTATACCAAACTACTAATTCTTCTTCTTTGGGTTTTGCAGGTGCTGCAGTATCTGTAGTATTTCTATTTCTTCCACCGCCGCCACCAAAACGCATATTCATTTGTTGTGGTGTAATCATGGTAGTTGCTTTTTTACAAACAAACTTAGCAATGGTTTTAGTTTCTTCCGATAATTTCCAGTTAATGGGTTTTAAAGAATCTACAATTAAAAAATCTTTCTCAAATAAGGAACGAGCTTCATATTGCATTTGATTAGGTATATCGGTATAGGTAGCTGTTTCTGGCATTCTAAAGTTAAAACGTCCACCTCTTTCTCCACCACCTCCACCGCTATTAGCGAAAGGATCTGGAGCATCTTCTTCTGGAATGGTTTTAAACATACTTGCCTGCTCGTTAAATAAAAGTTCAAATTTTTCCGTTCTAAACTCAGGAATACGAGCCCTCATTTCAGGGTCGGTGATCATTCTATACATATTAATTTTTCGCTCGAAAATTAATTTTCCTTCTTTTACTTGTGCAAAAGCACTTGTAATGGCTACTAGGAAAACTGTAAGTGCTAAGAATATTTTACGCATATTGTTTATTTTAAAAATTGTATTTTAATAAAGATTTACTAAAGATAATTAATTCATACGAATCATCACGTTTCTAGGACCACCGCCGCCTAAACCTGATTTCTGCAAGCTATATATAAAGCTTACTAAGAAGTACTGGTTAATTACATTGTATTGCTGGTCAACAATTTGGTTCTGCGATACGTTTCTGCTAATACCCGCATTTTTATTCAAGAGGTCAAAGGCGCTCACTCTTAATTCTGCTTTTTTATTCTTCATGAAAAACTTAGAAAAGCTCGCATTCCAAATAGGGATAGAAGTATTATACCCCGCTGCTCTTCCAGAGTTTATAGTATAGGTAAAGCTTTGATTCAATAAAAAGTTGTTAGGCAGGTAATTATTCATCTCTGCACTAAATACTTTGGTTAAATAGTTAGTATTCAAAGCTGCATTAATGGCGTTATTAGTTTTGCTATAAGAATATCTAGTAGAAAAATCTATATCAATCACTTCATCTAATTGAAAATTATAAGATACAGAGGGTCCTACTGTTTTAGTGATAATGGTATTTAACAAGGCATTGGAATAAGATATATTATTACTCATGCCCCCATTTAAACCAAAATTAACTCTTGAATATATTTTCTTTAAGCCAAAACCATAGTTAACACTACCATTGACACGGTAAGCGCCATTCACGTTCACAGGTCTTGACAAAGTAACCCTACTAGGTAAAATACTATCATAATTCACAATTGAATTATTGGTAGCAGCCGCATTTAAATTAGCAAAGAAATTACGTCCTGATATAATTTTAGAAGAGAAGAAACGCATATTTAAATTATGTACATAACTTCTTTTCAAATCGGGATTACCAATAGTTTGTCTATTGATATTACTTTGATCCAAAACGGGTTGCAACTGCGTTAAAGAAGGTTGATTAGTGGAAGTACGGTAATTAATATTCAAGTTCTTCGTTTGTGAGAAATTATACTGGTACATGGCTGAAGGCAAGATATCCTGAAAGCCTTGATTTAATTTTGAATGCGCACTCACATTCTCCCCTATTAACTTGGCGCTTTGTAAAGAAAAGCCAGTAGAGAAATTATACTTTTTTTGATTGGTTCTATAATTCATACCGCCTCCAGTATAGGTATACTCGCTATTGTATTCGTTGGTAAGCCTTGTATTTAATTGATCATAGGTTGAACTACCCGTATTCTTATCATATACTTTCTTACTTGTTTTACCAATGCTTTGACTTAAATAAGCATTGAATTCAAGTAATGATTTTTTACCCAAGGGCTCGGTATATACCACATTAGCTGAATAAGTAATAGTATTACCTTTTCTAATATTACGTTGGTCTAAAACTGAGTCTTTTAGCAAAGCCCCTCCGTTTCCATAGGTAAATTGATCGGTGTATTGGCTACCCGTTGAATTAGATTCATTATAACTATTGGTAATGGTAGATGAAATAGTTCTTCCTTTTTTAGCAAACTTTTTTCTTAATAATAAATTACTCGCTGCATTACTTGCATCAGTTACACTAGTGGATGCAGAACGAGTCGCATTGGTTTTAGTTTTAAAAGCATCTGGTAAAAAAGTTTCGGTGGTATCATAAGATTCTGAACTACCATGTTGCTTCCCTATACTTGGTGTAAATTTATAAGAAAAAGATTCTGATACTTTTTGGTCAATAGTACTACCATAACTTTGTTGTTGGTTTCTAGTAACGCTTCTTGAACTTGAACTTCTATTGAATAAATTACCTGGCGTTAAATTTTGTGTGTAAGAATTGCTATTATTATTACGCTCCACATCATTCAATGAAAAATTTGCATTGAAATTTGTTTTCTTATCATTAAATAAATTAGAATAATTACCACCGCCTGAAAGCGTGGTGGCTACTCCTTGTGCGTTATTATCGGTTCCACCGCCGCCACCAAAATTAAGTGTTATACCACCGCCACCGCCTGGTCTTCCACCGCCACCTCCAGAAAAATTGGAAATGTCTCTACTCGAAAAACCTTGTCTATTGGTATTATTAGCAGTTCCTATTAATGAGTATTGTTCGTCATTATTTAATCTATTCCAATTGCCTTGTGCATCAAACCTACTAGGTGTGCCTGCGCCTCCTGTTAATTTTCCAAAATTGGATTGGTTTCTATCTTTCTTCACTTTTAAATTTATGGCCGTCTCTTCTGTTCCATCATCAATACCTGTAAACATGGCTTGATCCGATTTACGATCATAGACTTGTATTTTATCAATCGCATCTGCAGGTAAATTTTTAGTGGCCATTTTAGGATCTCCTGTAAAAAATTCTTTTCCATTCACAAATACCTTGGTCACCGTTTTTCCATTCACTGTAATACCACCCGATTTATCTACTTCAATGCCTGGCATTTTTTTCAATAAATCTTCTACCACTGCATTAGGGGGTGTTTTAAAATTTTCTGCATTGAATTCTATAGAGTCGCCATTAATAACTACTGGAGGCCTGCGTGCAGTAACGGTGACGGTTGTTATTTTACTAGCATCTTCTAAATAAATATTATTAAGATTTAATACAGGAGTAGCGCCTGTTTTAAAAGCAAACCATTGTTGTTGATAGCCTACATAAGAAATAGACAACAAATATTTTCCAGCAGGTATATTTTTAATAGTGAAAAAACCATCCTCATTACTTCTAGTAAAACTGACTAAAGAGGAGTCCTTTGAGCGTACTAAAGAAATAGTAGCATAAGGCAGGGCTCTTTTAGCGACACTATCCATAATCGTTCCTTCTATTTGAACATTCTGGGCCATGGATACATAACTCATTAATAACAAGCTATTTAGAATAAGAAGCCTTAGTATACTGGGTTTTTTCATATTGGTGAAATTACGATTCCATTCGTAAATAGGCCAATTTTAGGCCCATTTTGGATGGTTTTTATATAAAAAACGATATTTATTGATAAACGGCAATTCAAAGGCAATTTTGGCCTCTATTTTTTCATCTATTTAGCTAACTTTCAAAAAAATTACCCATGAGAAAATATATAATTACCTGCGTTTTGAGTTGGACGCTATTATTGATGTTTGGTTTAACTAGCAGCTATGCACAACTAAAAACAAATGCTGTAAAAGACAGCACCCAATTTACAAGCTTTAAAGGCATGCCACTTAAAGCAACACGTGCCATACCTATGAAAACCAGCGAAGGCACTTGGACCTCTTTAGCCATTAGCCCCGATGGTAAAACTATATTGTTTGACTTAATGGGAGATATTTATAGCATGCCCATTGAAGGGGGTAAAGCAACATCCATAACAAAGGGTTTGGCTTATGATAATCATCCTAGCTATAGCCCAGATGGTAAAAGAATTTTATTTATCTCAGACAGAGGCGGTGCTGAAAATTTATGGTATATCGATATTGTTAAAAAAGATACCATTGCTTTAACAGAAGATCAAAATCAAAATTTTCCAGGCGCTGTCTATACACCCGATGGTAATTATATAGTGTATACCAAAGGAAGAAGAAATACAAAATTGTATTTAATGCATAAAAATGGTGGCGCAGGTACCAACTTAATTTCTTTACCTGCTTCTTTAAAAACAATAGACCCAGCAGTGAGTGCAGATGGAAGATATATTTATTATTCTTCAAGAATGAGTGCTTGGAACTACAATGCCATGTTACCTCAGTATAGTATTGGTGTGTATGACAGAGATAAAGGAACCACGCGTACCATTGCTTCAAGATATGGTTCTGCCTTTACACCCGTTCTTTCTAAAGATGGGAAATGGATGGTATATGGAACAAGATTTGAAGATAAAACAGGACTAGTAAAACGTAATTTAAATACAGGGGAAGAAACATGGTTGGCCTACCCTGTGCAAAGAGATGATCAAGAATCCATTGCTGTATTAGGTGTATTACCTACGATGACATTCACACCTGATAGTAAAAATTTATTGGCTTCTTATGGTGGTAAAATTCATAGCATTGATATTGAAACCGCTGCTCAAAAAGAAATTAATTATACAGTGGAGGCGACTATTGAAATGGGACCAGAAGTACTTTTCAAATATCCTATTAAAGATACCATTGCAGCACAAGCCACTCAAATTAGAGATGCAGTACCTTCAGCGGATGGAAAGAAATTAGCCTTCACCGTATTGAATAAGTTATATGTAATGGACTATCCAAATGGAACGCCTAAAAAATTAACGACTAATAATTTTACAGAAGCGCAACCTATCTGGAATGCAAATGGTAAAACTATTTATTTTGCTACCTGGGGAGATAATGGCGGTAGTATTAGAAGTATTGATCTTGCTTCAGGCAATGAAACAACAGTTACTAAAGAAAACGCTTTATACCAAGGCTTAGCTATTAACGAAGTAAAAAATAGAATTGTATTTAATAGAACCGCTGTTCAAAAGTTTAAAGATTCAAAAGACCCTACCTATAATGATGATGAAGATGAACTTTGTTGGTTAGATCTAAAAGATGGCAGTATTCATGTCATTGATAAAGCCAATGGGCGCAGCAATGCTCATTTTGTGAATGGAGAAGACCGTATTTATTTGAACAATAATGGAAAATTAGTTTCTATTCAATGGGATGGAGGAGATGAAAAAGAAATTGTAAAAATTACAGGTATTACTACTTTCGGAAGTATCGCTCAACATAAAGGAAAACCGGTAGCAGATGTTTTAGACATGGTAGAGGACGAGGAAGATGCAGCGAAAGAAAATAATCCTGCTTCTAGTGCCAATACTATTTTAATGTCTCCATTAGGAAAAGCAGCTATTGCACAAGTGAATAATAATATTTACTATATCACTATTCCACAAGCAGGTAAATTAATAGATATATCTGTAGCAGATGCCAAGAGTGCAGCCTTCCCTAGTAAACTCTTAACCGAGATGGGTGGCGAGTTTCCAAGCTGGGAAGCCAATGGTAAAATTGTACACTATAGTTTAGGCGCTGCACATTTTACTTATGATATAGACGCTTCTTATGCATTTGATGATAGCTTAGCCATGGCTAAAAAAGCAGAAGAAGCTATTAAAAAAGATACGGCCACTAAAGACAGTACTAAAAAAGAAACAGCAAAGAAAGCTGAAAAGAAAGAAGATCCTAAATACAAGGCTACTGAAAATTGGGTGAAAGTATTTTATGAAAAAGACATGCCGACTTCACATATTCTTTTAACCAATGCAAGAATTATTACCATGAAAGGGGATGAAGTCATTAGCAGAGGAGATATTTATATTGTCAATAATAGAATTAAAGCCATTGGAAAAACAGGAAGTTTAAAAGTGGAAGCTGGAACAGAAAGAGTAAATGTAGCAGGCAAAACAATTATTCCTGGATTCGTAGATACACATTCTCATATGTGGCCAAGCTGGGGTATTCATAAAACACAGGCTTGGGTATATGCAGCCAACTTAGCTTATGGTGTTACTACAACACGTGATCCACAAACAGCTACTACCGATGTATTAACTTATAGCGATATGGTAGATGCAGGTATGATGATGGGACCAAGAGTGTATTCAACCGGACCTGGTGTAGGTTATTGGGCTTACAACTTAAAGGATTCTGCACAAGCAGAATCGGTATTAAGTCAGTACAGCAAATACTATAATACAAAGTATATTAAAATGTATTTAGTAGGGAATCGTAAACACAGACAATGGGTAATACAAGCGGCGAAAAATCAAAAATTAATGCCCACTACGGAAGGAGGTCTTGATTTTAAATTAAACATGACAAATTTATTAGATGGTTATCCTGGACATGAGCACTCCATTCCTATTTATCCTCTATACGATGATGTGGTGAAAACAATTGCTGCTTCTAAAATGACAGTTACTCCTACTTTACTCGTTTCTTATGGTGGCCCATGGGCAGAGAACTATTATTATGAAAATGAAAATCCTTATAGCAATCTAAAGATGCAATACTTTACGCCCTATGAAGAATTAGCTGCTAAATCGCGTCGTCGTGCCACATGGTTCTTACCAGAAGAACATGTATTCCAAAAACATGCAAAAAGCATGAAAAAAATTGTGGAAGAAGGCGGACTAGCGGGTATTGGAAGTCATGGCCAATTACAAGGACTAGGTTACCATTGGGAACTATGGTCTATGCAATCTGGTGGAATGCGTAATATAGATGCATTGAAAACAGCCACTATTTTAGGTGCCACTGGACTTGGTTTAGATAAGGATTTAGGAAGCTTAGAAGTAGGTAAACTGGCCGACTTACTTATTTTGGATAAAAACCCGTTGGATAATATACGCAATACCAATACAATAGAATTTGTAATGAAAAATGGTCGCTTATATAATGGTAACACCTTAGATGAATTAAAGACGGGTAAACATAAATTAGATCGTTCTGAGTGGTTAGATAAAAAACCTATTAAAAACACAAAGGTGGAAGATTAATCAAAAAATAATGGTAAGTTTAAATACTAAAAAACAATTCTTATGAAAAACTCAAGAAGAAAATTTATACAAAACGCATCGCTTGCTATATTGGGTGCCAGTTTAAAACCAAGTGCTTTATGGTCTAGTACCAATATGGTGGCTAGTAAAAATTTAATTGGTGTTCAATTATATTCAGTGCGTGAAGACATGTCCAAAAAACCAATGGAAACCTTAACAGCTTTGTCTAAAATGGGATTTGAATTTGTTGAGCATGCCAATTATATAAATAGAAAATTCTACGGATGGGCAGCTCCTGAATTTAAAAAAGTATTGGATGGCTTAGGCTTGAAAATGCCTAGTGGCCATACTGTAATGAATGCTACCCATTGGGATAAGTCCAAGAAAGATTTCACCGACGTATGGAAGCATACCGTAGAAGATGCAGCAGTAATGGGTCAATCTTATGTTATTAGTCCTTCCATAGACGATAAATTAAGAAGCACCTATGACGGATTAATGCAACAACTTGAGATATTTAATAAATCGGGTGAATTGTGTAAAGCAAGTGGCATGAAATTTGGATACCATAATCATGATTTCGAATTTAAAGAAAAATTAAATGGTACTTTAATGTATGATTTAATCTTAGAACATACCGACCCTAATTTAGTAGTGCACCAATTAGATTTTGGAAATATGTATGGCGCAGGTGGAAGAGCAGCTGAGTGGGTAAAAAAATATCCAGGCCGTTTCCAATCACTACACGTTAAAGATGAAATTAAAGCAGAAAAAGGTGAGATGAATGATGGTTATGAAAGCACTATTTTAGGGCAGGGCGTAGTAGATCCTAAATCTATTGCCTTACTTGCCAAAAAAATTGGAGGCGCTCACCATTTTATCATTGAACAAGAGTCTTACCAAGGCATAGCGCCATTAGATTGTGTGAAAAAAGATTTAGCTATCATGAAAACTTGGGGTATCTAAACTACCAACTTATACAAAAAGCACAAACCCTAAAAGTTTGTGCTTTTTTTTGCTTAAATTGAATTCAATAAATATTTTAGTTCATATGAAAAATGCTATCGTTACAAAAAATACCTCTTCTACTGTGAAGGTACTTTCTTCTATCTCGTTTATAATAATGCTACTAAGTTGTTCTTATATAAGTAAGGCACAAAAAATAACTACTAGTGAAATTGCAAGGTGGGAACAACATGCAAAACAAATTACTATTATAAGAGATGAGTGGGGCATTGCCCATGTATATGGCAAGACCGATGCCGATGCTGTTTTTGGATTAATGTATGCCCAAAGTGAAGAGAATGTAGGACAAATAGAACTGAACTATTTAGAAATGTTAGGCCGAACTGCTGAAGTAAAAGGACCTTCTGCCATTTATGAAGATTTAATGATGCGCCTTATTCAAGACAGTCTTGCTGCCATCAATGATTATAATAAAAGCCCCGTTTGGTTTAAGGCATTACTACAAGCTCATGCAGATGGACTAAATTATTATTTATACAAACATCCAGAAGTACACCCTAAAGCCATTCAATATTATAAACCCTGGTATCATCTCATGTGGACAGACGGAAGCGTATCGCCCACTAGAACAGGAGGGATTAAAGTTAATCAAGTAGCTTCTTTTTACGGACAAACTCCAAGTGCCCAAAAATTAGTGGTGCAGCATATGGAAGAGCCTTATGCTTTAGAAGAAAAAATACAGAAAGGTTCTAATGGATTTGCGATTGCACCTCAGCATAGTAAAAATGGAAATGCATTATTATATATAAACCCCCATGTGCCTTTTTATTTTAGATCAGAAATTCATATGGTGAGTGAGCAAGGCTTGAATGTATATGGAGCAGTTACTTGGGGACAAATGTTTATTTATCAAGGCTTCAACGAACATTTAGGTTTTATGCATACCAGTAGCTATGCCGATGTAGCCGATGTATATGAAGAAAAAGTAGCTAAAAATAAAACAGGCTGGGTATCGCATTATGAAAAAAGTCTTCTGCCCATTAAAGAAAGAACTATTCCTATTCAGTATTTGGAAGAAGGTCAAATAAAAACAAAATCATTCCTTACTTATAAAACAATTCATGGACCTGTGATGGGAGCGAAGAATGAAAAGTGGTTAAGCTTGCAAGAAAATAATCGTTCTTTAAATGCCTTAATGGAATGTTGGAGCAGGACCAAGGCCACCAATTTAAAAGAGTATCAAAAAGCTTTATCCTTACTAGGTAATAATAGCAACAATACTGTGTATGCCGACGCCGATGGCTCTATTGCTTACTGGCATGGTAATTTCATGCCCAAGAGAAATAAAAATTATGATTTTAGTTTACCTGTAGATGGTTCTATTAAAGCCACTAACTGGCAAGGTTTACACCCCCTCAATGAAATTGTACAAAGCATTAACCCGGTGAATGGATGGTTACAAAATTGTAATGCTACCCCTTTCACAGTAGCTGGGGTAAATAGTCCTAAAGAAAAAGACTATCCGCATTATATGGCACCCGATGGTGAAAATGGACGCGGTATTAATGCAGTTAATTTATTAAGTAAAGTTGATAAAATTTCCTTAGAGGATTTAATTCAATTGGGTTATAATAAACATTTAAGTGCTTTTGATATTTTACTACCTTCTTTTATGACGTATACAAAAACTACCCCTTTAAACGAAAGGGAGAAAAAAGCAATAAACTATTTAGCTACTTGGAATGGAGATGCAGCTATTTCTTCTATTGCAACCACTATTGCGCTTGAATGGGCCAATAATTGGTCAAAAGAAATTCCTCCTGCCACTACAGAAGAAGCCACTACTCAAATCATAAAAAAATATGAGCAGATGGTGAAGGATGTTTCGAATGAAAAAAAATTAGC
>JBAXWU010000005.1:0-31871 GCA_037128235.1 Chitinophagia bacterium
TATTTGCGCTGAAAATTGAGCCTGTTTTCAAGCAGACAAACTGGGTTTAAGCCTTTTATTCAAATATTTTTGAGAGCCCTTCAACCAAAGGCAATTTAAAATTAGATGTTAAAAATATTTTTTCTTTCTTGTCTTCTAGGTATACCCTTTTTTATACAAGCACAAAGCTTAGATCCATCTATTATAAATTCAGCTGGAGGAAAAATAAATATAGTATCCAAAACAAATCAAGCAAATACTAACTGGATGTTTGATTGGAGTTTGGGTGAATCCTTTGCTATTCAAACCTGGTGCTCTAAAAATAAAATCATTTTCTCTACAGGATTTTTACAACCTAGTTTAATACTTAATCCTGCATTAATAAGGCCTGAGGCTTTTGATTTTAAATTAGTATGGGGACCCAATCCTGTATCTAACTATTTACTCCTATCTTCTAAGCAAGCTGGCATAGATATTACAAGTATTCATCAAATGGATAACTATGGGAATATAATTCAAATTATACAAGGTCCTTTTGCTGGATTACAATTTTCAAAACAAATATCATTTGTTTCGGTTAATACTGGTATTTACTTTATCGCCATCCATTATATTGTAGCTCATAAATTTAAGCAGGTGAAATTAATTAAAATTATAAAAATATAAAATGAAGACATATCGTAAATGTATTTTATTATCTTGTTGTTTACTAGGAATTATTACTAATTACGGATTCGCTCAAACCAATAAGGGCATTAACTTTCAAGGTATTGCTAGAGACAATAATGGATATATACTTGCTAACAAATCAATTAATATTAGAATATCCATTAAATCGGATTCTAATTCAAGTAAAAGTGAATACCAAGAGATAACACCTATAACGACTAATGTACTTGGTTTATTTACCGTGGTAGTGGGGGCTTATGAAGTTAATAAAATTATAACAGTAGGGCCATTTGAAAATATTAACTGGTCAAAAGCAGAAAAATATTTGCAAATAGAAATTGATACAGTAGGTGATTTATCTTTTATTTATATGGGGACACAAAAAATAAATTATGTGCCATTTTCTTTTTATGCTGATAATGTGGGTGCTCAAAATATCAATGGAGTCATTGGCCTTTCCCAAGGCGGTACAGGACTCGATAATTTAAAAGATGTGAAAGTTTTATACAATATTGATAAAATAAATAACACCCCTGATAGCAGTAAACCTATTAGTAATTTAACCTTGACAGCTATAAATGATAAATTAAAAAAAGCAGATACTATTTCATTAAGTAACCGTATTAATTTAAAATTAAATAGTAAGGACACCATTAGCCTATCTAATAGAATTAATAATATGTCTTCTTTGTCTGTAGTATACGATTACGGCAGTTTTTACGATACAGCTAAACAAGCTGCTAGCGCAGTATCCAGCGCCACTGCCCTTAAATTTTCTTATGATGGATTATTGAATAATATAAGCGTCATGCCCAATACTAGTGGCCAGCCCACTAAAATTAGCGTCTTACATGCAGGTGTATATAATGTTCACTATGCTATTCAAATTATAAAAGCAGATGTGGGCGTGGATGAATTAAGTGTTTGGATAAGAAGAAATGGATCGGCTTATCTAAATACCAATACTAATTTTAATATTTCTGGAAGTAGTCTAAAAAATTTACTTACTGGAAATTATTTGATAGACTTAGGCGCCAACGATTATATAGAGCTTTATTTTAGTGTTAAAAATATAACAAGTATAGTGACTGGCACTACTGCGCAATCAAGTCCCTCAAGACCTGCCACGCCCAGTGTTTATATCAATTTACAAAAACTAAACTAATAATTAACCACAAAATTATCCAAAAGGCTTTTCAATTGAAATACTTTGTTTCGAGAAAAACTTTGCACCCTCTTCTGCGATATAAAGACAGTCTTCTAATCGAATACCAAACTCTCCTGGAATTGAAATAGTAGGTTCATCACTAAAGCACATACCTACTGCAATGGGCGTTTTATTTCCTTTGACAAAATTTGTCCACTCATGCCCTTCTAGTCCAATACCATGGCCGGTTCTATGCGGTAGTCCTGGTAATTTATAATTAGTGCCAAAGCCTCCTTTTTCAATCACTGCTCTTGCAGCCGCATCTACTTGTTCGCAAGGTGCTCCAATTTTAATAGCAGCAAAAGCAGCGTTCTGTGCTTGCTTTTCTAAATTCCAAACATCTATTTGTCTTTGTGTAGGCTTACCAGCTACAATAGTTCTAGTAATATCCGATGCATAACCTTCACAACTAGTACCTCCATCAATCATCACAATATCTCCTTCACGGATAGTTTGTGGTGTAATACTTCCATGAGGAAGTGCCGAATATTTTCCTACTTGTACAGAAGCGCCTCCACTAAACCCTAATTTTTTAAAAGCAGCTGAAATATTATTACTTAATAATGTTTGTGACATACCAGGCACAATAGTAGTAAAGGCAGCTTTATACGCTTCAATAGTAATATCACTTGCTTTTTGCATCAGTGCAATTTCTGCAGGTGATTTAATCATTCTACATCCAGCTGTTACAGGGGTGGCGTCTACCACTTCAAATCCAGCCGCTTCTTTTTTTACGCCATTAGCAATAAAAAAACGAACTCTTTCTTCCATTCCAATGGCATGGTGTATGGTCCCTCTGTCTTTTACAATGCCTACTATAATAGCATAAGGGCTTTCGTGCTCTTCCCAACAACGGACTTCATCTCCAAAAGCAGGTAGTATTAGTTCCCTTGCTCTATCTTCTTCAAATTTTGGACATACATATACTAGTGCTCCCTTTGCAGGAATCACTATACCAAAGGTTCTTTCACTTTGACCCCAACGCATACCTGTATAATAATAACATGATGTAGTGCCCTCCAAGAAAATGGCATCCATTTTATTTTGGGACATTAATTCCTGTGCTTTAGCAATTCTTGCTTTTCTTTCTGCCACTGAAATAGCAACTATGCCTGCTACTTGAGGACTTAGTTTACGAATAGCTTCGGGTAAGTTTAATGCAGTTTCGCTTTCATCTAACTGTCTTCCAAATATAGAACTGCTCAAACCTAAGCTGCCGGCTGTAATTGCCGATATACCTAAAAACTTTCTTCTATTAACTGACATAGTATACAATTTAAAATGTTTTACATAAGTGGTATTAAAGATATTACATTTTAATAAGTTAAAAACTTTAAATTTAACCTTTAATAATAGGGGTTTCCTTATTCTATTCAAACCATAAACCAACTTCCTTTGAAACTAATTCGCCTTTCTTGTTTTCTTTTTTTAGTATTTGCTTTTCAACAAGCCATCGCACAAAAAAAGAACGCTAATATTAAATATTATATCCACAAAGCAACTGACCTCATTAAAGTGGATGGCCTAATGAATGAGCAGTCTTGGTTAAAGGCGCAGGCTGTAAATAAATTTCCCATGGTACTACCCATGGATACCAGTGTTTCTAAAGTACCTACTGAAGTAAGAATGACTTACGATGAAAATAATTTATATATTATTGCCATTTGTACCAAGGTGGGTGATGGTGTAGATATGGTAGAGTCACTGAAAAGAGATTGGAACTTTGGAAAGAATGATAATTTCATTTTATTCATGGACACCTATGGAGATTTAACCAATGGTTTTGCCTTTGGTGCAAGCGCGGTGGGCGCCCAATGGGATGGTACTATGTTTGATGGAGGTTCTGTGGATTTAAACTGGGATAATAAATGGACCTCGGCAATTTATAACGACGCTGAAAAATATGTTTGGGAGGCAGCCATTCCCTTTAAATCCATTAGATATAAAACAGGTGTGCAAGAATGGGGGGTGAACTTTAGTAGAAACGATTTAAAAACAACAGAGAAGTCAAGCTGGGCACCCATGCCTAGACAATTTCCCACTGCTTCATTAGCTTATACAGGATCATTGGTTTGGGATGCACCTCTTCCTGAACATCAAAATAATTTTTCACTTATTCCTTATTTTAAATCCAGTGTTTCTAAAGAGTTCGCCACGAGTGATGGTACAAAAATTAATCAAGCATCTGTTAATAAAAATACATACGGTTTAGACGCAAAAATTAGTTTGTCTTCTTCACTCAATTTAGATTTAACAGTAAACCCCGATTTCTCTCAAGTAGAAGTAGATAGACAAGTAAGCAACCTAAGTCGTTTTGAATTATTCTTTCCGGAAAAAAGACAGTTCTTTTTAGAAAACGCCGATTTGTTTTCCAATTTAGGTTTTGAAAATGTTCGTCCTTTTTTCTCCAGAAGAATTGGTTTAAATACCAATATTGATTTTGGTGCTAGAATGAGTGGCAGAATAGATAAAAATTGGCGCATTGGTATTATGGACATGAAAACAAGCGATGATAAAAGCACAGGACTCTTAGCTCAAAATTTTTCAGTACTCGCTTTGCAAAGAAAGTTATTTAAAAAATCGAGTGTTGAATTATTCTATATTGATAAAACGGCTTTTGATTATCCCACACAAACCACAACATCTGCTGCAGTGGGTAATGCTTATAATAGAAACTTTGGTTTTGAATATAATTTAGCACCAAAAAATAATCCTTGGACAGGTAAAACTATTTTAATAAAATCATTTACACCTAATAAAACAGGCAATGATTATTTAAATGCAGGTAATTTACAATACAGTAGCAGGAAGTGGATTATATCATGGCAGCACGAAATTGTGGGAAATAATTACAATGCAGAAGTGGGCTATATTCCTAGAAATAATTATATCAAGTTTACACCCAGTATTACACGCTTGTATTTTCCTAAAGGCGGAAACATTTTAAGCTATGGTCCTCAATTCACCACTACTTATTATTACAATTCAAACTTCAATTTAACGGACAATACAAAATTATTTAATTACCTCATTACATTTAGAGACAAGAGCACTATCGCCTCTGTCATTCAAAACGATTATGTGGAATTATTAGCACCCTTTGATCCTACTAGAATTGGTAAACAACCATTAGCAGCGCATACCAAACATCAATGGACAACGGTAGGCTTTGATTGGATTTCAGCACCTCAACATAAATTTACTTATTACTTAACCGCACGTAAAGGAGGTTACTATGCCGATGGCAAATTATTAAGTATTACAGGCAATATCGGTTATCGTATTCAACCCTATGTCAATTTTGATGTGGCCGCTACCTATAATCATATAGAACTTCCACAACCATGGGGAAATAATAATTTCTTCTTAATTGGGCCCAAGGTAGATATCACCATGACAGATAAATTATTTTTTACTGCCTTCTACCAGTACAATGAGCAAACTAAAAATATCAACTTTAATACAAGATTTCAATGGCGCTATAAACCTGTCTCTGACTTATTTATAGTCTATACCGATAACTACTATATCGGACCTGTATTTGTTAAAAACAGAGCGGTGGTCTTGAAATTTACTTATTGGTGGAATAAATAACATTAGCCAGGTCTAGAAGTGGGGCTTAATTTGGCCTATTTAAATCTAATATTTAGTATATTTAAGAACCTAAATTAAATATATGAAGTCCCTTTTAACTGGTCTAAAAAGCAAGTGTTATTTCTTTTTACAATTAATGGTATCTATCCTATTTGTTAGTTCCACTTATGCGCAGGTAAGTACTGAACAATTGGCTGGTTTAAAATATAGAATGATTGGCCCACATAGAGCTGGAAGAACAGTAGGTATTTCTGGGGTAGCGGACCAACCCAATGTATTTTATATAGGTGTCAATAATGGAGGCGTTTGGAAAACCACCGACTATGGCCATACCTGGAAACCCATCTTTGATGCTGAAAACACAGGCTCTGTCGGTGATGTAGCCGTAGCGCCTTCCAATTCAAATGTTATATATGTAGCAAGTGGAGAAGGAATTCAACGCCCCGATTTATCTATTGGTAATGGTTTATATAAATCAAGTGATGCTGGAAAAACTTGGACCAATATGGGATTGCATGATGCACAACAAATTGGAGGCATTAGCATTGACCCCACCAATGAAAATAGAATTTTTGTAGCCGCACTAGGACATCCTTATGGTCCCAACAAAGAACGTGGTGTATATAGAAGTAATGACGGCGGTAAAACTTTAGAACAGGTATTATACATTGACGAAAACACAGGTGCGGTGCAAGTTTTAATAGATCCGAATCATACCAATATTGTATTTGCCACTATCTGGGCTGCAAGACAAGGGCCTTGGGAAAATGGTGCCTGGGACGGTGAAGCAAGTGGTTTATATAAATCAATCGATGGCGGAAATACTTGGAAAAAAATTACTAAAGGTTTTCCTACCACTACCGAAGATGGTTTAGGAAGAATTGGTTTTACCATTGCCCCTAGTAATTCAAATAGAATGTACGCGACAGTAGATGCAACAAAAAAAGGAGGCATTTATAGAAGTGATGATGCAGGAGAGTCTTGGTATCTGTTAGCTTCCGATGGAAGATTATGGGGAAGAGGAAGTGATTTTGCAGAAGTAAAGGCCGATCCTAAAAATGAAGACATTGTTTATTCTGCGAATGTAGTAGTATGGAAATCGAAAGATGGTGGAAAAAATTGGGAAGGAATTAAGGGTGCGCCAGGTGGAGATGATTATCACCGCTTTTGGATAAATCCTAATAATACTAATATCATTGCAATTGCATTAGACCAAGGTGGAACCATTACAGTGAATGGTGGTGAAACTTATTCAAGCTGGTATAACCAAGCTACTGCTCAGTTTTATCATGTTAGTACAGACAATGCATTCCCTTATAATGTATATGGAGGTCAGCAAGAAAGTGGTTCCGTAGGTATTGCATCACGTTCTAACGATGGGGGTATTACTTTTAGAGAATGGCATTCTGTGGGTGTGGAAGAATATGGATATGTTGCAGCAGACCCCTTAGATCCTAATATTATTTATGGAGGAAAAATTACAAAGTATGATAAGCGCACTGCACAAGTACAAAACATTGCACCCATTCCAGTAAGAAATGGCAAGGTTCGTTTTATTAGAACAGCTCCTGTTTTATTCTCACCCGTTGATAATAAAACTTTATTCTTTGCAGGTAATATTATTTTTAAAACCACCAATGGTGGATCAAGTTGGGAAACTATTAGCCCCGATTTAACTCGTGAAACCTGGGATATACCTGCTAGTGTTGGCACTTACAATACGCCTTCATTAAAAAATATGCGCCAACGAGGTGTGGTGTATTCACTCGCACCTTCTTATCAAGACATAAATGTTTTATGGGCAGGTACCGATGATGGTCTTATTCATATTACTAAAGACGGCGGCAAGCATTGGAAAAATATTACTCCTGCTACTATTACATCTTGGAGTAAAATTTCAATGATTGATGCAAGTAGGTTTGATGTAAACACGGCCTATGTAGCCGTTAACAGAATTCGCGTCGATGACATGACACCGCATATTTATAAAACAACAGACGGAGGGACTACATGGAAAAAAATTATTAATGGTTTACCCAATGAACCTATAAATTCTGTGAGAGAAGACGCCGTTAGAAAAGGATTATTATTTGCAGGATCAGAAAATGCAGTTTACTTTTCTTTAGATGCAGGCGAAAATTGGCAGTCATTAAGATTAAATATGCCGGCTACTTCTATTCGTGATTTAGTGATTAAGGATGATGATTTAGTGATTGGGACACATGGACGTAGTTTTTGGATCTTAGATAATATTACACCGCTTCGACAAATCAATGTAAATAAAACAAAAGAAACTGTTTTATTCAAACCACAAAAAGCGGTAAGAGTAAGATGGAATATGAATACCGATACACCGCTTCCACCTGAGGAACCTGCTGGAGAAAACCCTCCCGATGGTGCTATGATTGATTATTATTTACATAACAATAGCGCTGGTCCTGTAAAATTAGAAATACTCAATGCTAAAGGAGAACTCATTAGAACCTATACAAGTAAGGATACTTTATACACTATACCAGAACTAAACATTCCTCTGTATTGGATAAGACCTCAAGAGATACTAGCAGCTAATGCGGGCGCACACCGTTTTTTATGGGATATGAAATATGCACCATTGAATGTGCCAGCCGCCTATCCAATGACTGCCATTATTCATAATACTGCACCAGCAGCTACTGCACCTTGGGTAATGCCAGGTAATTATACAATAAGATTAACTGCAAATGGTCAATCACAAGAACAAACTATAAATATTACCATGGACCCAAGGGTAAAAACAAGTACGACGCAGTGGCAGCGTCAACACGACTTATCGATGATTTGTTATGAAGGCCGTAAAAAGTCAATGAATAAATTTCCTGCTATTTATCAAAAATTTACAGGTTTATTTAATATTTTAGAAAGTACAGAAATGGCACCTACTTCTCAAACAGAAAAAGCAGTAAAAGAAACCCAGGCTGAATTAGAAAATTTATTAAAAAAATGAGTTCAACATTATTCCATAAAATAGTAGTCTTCACCCTGGGTGTATTATTATTGGGCGCTTGTAAGCCAACGTCTTTATTAATAAAGGAGAAAAAAATAGATGCTATTTTGTCGGAGTATAATTCAGATTCAAAACCTGGAGCTAGTGTACTTGTATACCAAAACGATAAAATTGTTTTTCAAAAAGGATATGGAATAAAAGAACTTGGTGGTTTTGAAAAAATTGATCCTTTCACCAATTTTAGATTAGCCTCTGTTACCAAACAGTTTACAGCAATGTCTATACTACTGCTTGCTAAGAATAATAAAATTTCTTTAGAGGACCCGTTGACTAAATATTTTTCAAGTTTTCCGGCTTATGGTAAAAAAATTAAAATCAAACATTTACTTACCCATAGTTCAGGCCTCATAGATTACGAAGACCTTATGTCCTCTACTCAACAAAAACAATTACATGATACCAATTGTTTGCAGTTAATGTATTTAGCAGATTCTCTGTATTTTCCAGCAGGTACAAATTATAAATATAGCAATACAGGTTATGCTATCTTAGCACTCATTGTAGAAAAAGTAAGTGGACAGGACTATGCTAGTTTTTTAAAGGAAAATATTTTCAAACCCTTGGGGATGAAATCAACGGTGGCATTTGAGCAAGGAAAATCGACGGTACTTAATAGAGCCTATGGAAGTACTTTTGAAAATGGAATATGGATCCAGACCGACCAAAGCCTTACCAGTGCTGTATTAGGAGACGGAGGTATTTATACTAATACAGTTGAAATGACTAAATGGATCAAGGCTTTATGGGATTATAAATTAATAAGTCCTGAAATGCAAAAAAATGCTTGGAGCAGAAAAAAATTAGACAATGGTAAAACGATTGATTATGGATATGGATGGTTTGTGGAAGAGTATAATAATATAACGCATCCTTACCATGATGGTAGTTCTATTGGTTTTAGAAATAATATTTTATTGTTTCCAGATAAAAAATTAATGATTATTGTATTAACCAATAGAAATGAAGGAGATCCCATCATTGAAGCTAAAAAAATTGCCGACCTTTATTTAAATTAAGTCTTAATTGATATGTACCATTAATATATTTAATTAATGTGTATATTTAAAAATAAAAAAATTATAAATAACGATTGCTATGTATACTTCTATTAGTGCTTTTAAATATATCACTCCTTTTATATTATATGTATTATCCTTATTAGCCTTTCAAGGTAATGGCTTAATTTGTTACGCTCCTTTATTATATACTTTTTTTGCTGTGCCTATACTAGAACTATTTATAAAAGCAAGTTCTACTAATTTAGATGAGGTGGAAGAATCCTTAGCGAAACAAAATAAACTATACGATTTCATTTTATATGCAGCTGTGATTATGCAATATTATTCCTTATGGATTTTTGTAAACTCCTTACAAGCACCCTCTTTATCTACAGCTACTATTATAGGCAGGGTTATTAGTATGGGTTTATTATGTGGTACTTTCGGCATTAATGTGGCCCATGAATTGGGGCATCGTGTAAATAAAATGGAACAGACCTTTGCCAAGATGCTACTATTAACTAGTTTGTACATGCATTTTTTTATTGAGCATAATAAAGGTCATCACAAGCATGTGGCAACGGCTGCAGACCCAAGTACAGCTAAATACAACCAATCTTTATATGCTTTCTGGCCACAAACTTTAATAGGCACTTATAAAAGTGCATGGAAAATTGCTGGTGAAGAGGCGGTAAAAAAAGGACAGTCTCTATTTTCTCTTAGAAACGAAATGCTATTATTTCAAATCATTCAACTTTTATTTCTACTGGGTATTTTTATCTTGTTTGGACTAACTACCACTTTATTATTTATGGTTGCTGCTTTAATGGGTGGTTTGTTATTAGAGTCCGTTAATTATATCGAACATTATGGACTTACTAGAAATGAAACAGAAAATCATCAATTTGAAAGGGTGCAACCTCATCACAGTTGGAATAGCAATCATATAATTGGTCGACTCATGTTATTTGAATTAAGCCGCCATAGCGATCATCATTATTTAGCTTCTAGAAAATATCAAATACTAAGAAGTTATGAAAATGCACCACAGATGCCTACAGGTTATCCAGGTATGATTTTACTTTCTTTGGTTCCTCCTTTATGGTTCAAGGTAATGAACAACCAAATGAAAAAATATAATTTAATAAAGGCTATTTAAATACAATATGCTTACTGTTTCAATTTTACTACAAATATGCCTGAAGAAGAAATACTATTAGGCTTTAATGTTGTTAAATCAATAACCACATCTTTTCCTTTTTGTTTCCAATTGGTTTTTACATCAGCTCCTAAAACACTAGCGATAGCGCTGCTTGGTAATTTTAAATCTCTAACAGTAAGTGTATTACGATAAGAAGGCACAATACAATAAATATCATTTCCTTTTTTAGTGAAGAAGGTTTCTATATAAGCGCTGTCGCTTTGGGGTACCACTAATTTTGCTACATTATAAGCAGACATATAACTAGCGCCCTTTTTAGGTTGCAGATAGCCCTTTGTCCATTGTGCTGGCCTCCAAGCTTCTGTTTCATAAATGGCTTCTCCGTTAATGGTTAACCAATCTCCTATATCAGATAAGCGTTGTTGCATAATTACAGGAATGGTTCCATCGGCATCGGGTCCAATATCTAATAATAAATTACCCCCTCTTGAAACAATATCGCCTAGCATTAATATTAAATCATGACTGCTTTTATAATCTTTTAATTGTTCATTTCTATTGTAACCATATGAATACCCTACTCCCTGACTTTCTTCCCAAATAATACTTGCATCCATTCCACTTCCATATTCAGAAGTTGTATACATAGCACCATGATTTTTCTCTCTTGTATTATTTCCCCAACGATCATTCACCACTACTTCATTTTTTACAGGCGATTCATTGAATAACCAAGCAAGTAGTGCTGGGCTTTGCCAAGCGGTATCTGATATATCCCATTCCCCATCAGAGAAAATGACAGAGGGCTTATACTTGGTCACTAAATCTTTAAACTGTGGTGTCATATGTTCAGTCACATATTTTTTACGGTCATACAACCACAAAGGATTAAACCATTCGTATAAAGAATAATAGTAACCCATTTTAAGCCCAGCAGCTCTTACAGAAGTAGATAAGTCGCCAAGTAAATCACGCTTAGGAGTTCCTGTTACTGCATTCCAAGGTCTGTTCCAATCACGATCGGCTTCAGCGCTATTCCATAAGGTATACCCATCGTGGTGTTTAGAAGTTAGCACTACATAACGCGCCCCCGATTTTTTAAATACATCCGCCCATTGATTCGGATCAAACATTTCTGCTTTGAACATAGGCTCAAACTGATCATAAGCAAAACTGCTTCCATAATTTTTATTATGAAAGGCCATAAAATCCTTTTGCTTTTCAAACAATCGGTGGCCATACCACTCCGAATAACTATAACCACTATTGGGCATAATGGGTGCATAAGCAGGCACCGAATACACACCCCAATGAATAAAAATGCCAAACTTATCTTGATGAAACCAGGCAGGAATTTTTCTAGTATTCAAGGATTCCCAATTCGCTTGATAATTTTGTGCATTTGTAGATTGAGCCAATGCAAAAATTAAAACGAGTAGTAAGTATTTTTTCATAGTAGATATTGTATTTATAATACTTGTATCAATAACTTAATCATCCAGCTAGTTCATTGTTTTTGGATATACTTAAAAATTATCGGCCTCTCTATAAGCTTTAATTAAAGCTAGCTCCCCTGCTGAGCCTGCACCTAGTTTTCCATGTTCCATACCTAGCACTCCTTTGTAACCCTTGCTATGTATATGTTTGAAGATATTATGATAATTTACTTCTCCCGTACCCGGTTCATTGCGACCAGGGTTGTCTCCAATTTGGAAATAAGCAATTTCATTCCAACATTTGTCCATATTGTTAATCATATTGCCTTCATTTTTTTGCATATGATACATATCAAATAAAATTTTACAAGCAGGGCTATTGATGGCTTTACAAATAGCATAGGTTTGATCGGAACGACGTAAAAATAAATTAGGCGTATCACTCAAGGGTTCTAAAACCATTACTAAATTGTGTTTTGCTAATATATCTGCGCCTGGTCTTAAACTTTCTATTACATTGCCTGTTTGAATATCAATAGGTAAGCTTCTTTCAAAATTTCCAGGTACCACTGTAATCCAGGTAGCATTGGTTCTTTTGGCAACTTCTACCGCTTCATAACAGGAAGCCAGAAATTTATCTTTCCATTCCTGTGTACCTGTTGTTAAATTTATTTTATCATTACTAGAATAATTCAATACAAAAACGCCCATATGCATGCCAAGTGCAGCCAAGGTATCTCCAATTTTTTGTTGCATTTCGGGGGTTCTACTCATCATGCCATTGTCTTCAATAGCAGTAAAGCCAATACTATGTGCATATTTTATTTGGTCAATAAAATTAGGACCTGCTAGGTTTTCAAACATGCCATCATGAATACCATAATGTAATTTATAAGGAGTCGCCTCTGCTAAAGCATTGGTTTTTGTATTTTGAGCCAACAAACCACTACCAGCTAAAAGAGACCCTCCTACTAAAACATTTTGTTTTAAAAAATTTCTACGTTCCATAGTATTGTATTTTTTTATAGTTTAAATTTAGGCATAAGTATTAATAAGAACAAGTTTGAAACCATTCATTTATACAATTACCCTTCTTGTATTTTCTACACCCTTGCTGCAAGCACAAACTGGGAAGTTTAGTTATTCGGAAATGAAAATGGGCTCTCCTTTCAATTTAATTATTATCAGTGCCGATTCCAACAAAGCCAATCATTTAGCTCAAAAAAGCTTTGAGTTAGTTGATTCACTGAATCATATTTTTAGTAATTACGACTCAAGTAGTGAGCTATCAAAAATCAATGCTAGTGCGGGTTTCCTGCCTTATAAAATGTCTGCTGCCATGTTGGATTTAGTGCAAAAATCAGAAGATGCCTATGTACAAAGCAAGGGTGCCTATGATATTAGTATTGGACCTTTATCTGCTTTATGGAGAAATGCTAGAAAAGCTAAATTGTTCCCAGAAGCAGGTACAGTTCTTGCCACAAAAAAATTAGTAGGATTAAATCAAGTAAAAATAAACAAACACTTAGGCACTATTTTTCTTCCTACCTCTGGCATGCAATTAGATTTTGGGGGCATTGCCAAAGGCTATATTGCACAGTGGGTGATTGATTATTTAAAAGCCAATGGTATACAGCAGGCATTGGCCGATGCAGGTGGTGATATTGTAATGAGCGGGGCTCCTTTTACCCAAAAAGGCTGGCTTATTGGCGTGAACCTTCCTGAAACCACAGATGACTTGTTAAGTAAAAAACTAGCACTCTCCAATTGTTCGGTGGCCACTTCTGGTGATGTATACCAATACATAGAAAACAATGGTGTTAAATATTCTCATATCATTAATCCTATGACCGGCTATGGTGTAACCAATCTTAGAAATGTAACCATTATTGCCAAAACCGGTGCCAGCGCGGATTGGCTAGCCACTGCATGCAGTATCTTACCCATTAAAGAAGCCAAACAACTAGCCCTTTCTCATCATGCAGCTTTACTCATTACAACGCTCAAAAATGGTAAATTGGTTTTTGAATCCACCGCTAATTTTAAAAATTATTGGCAAACCGCGGGTATAAATCAAGGTAAAAAATAGATAAAACAATGAAATAAGTTTTATCTTAATACACTAAACTAAGGGTATTGAAATTGTATAAAATTATTTTAAGTATTTGTATTTGTCTTACTACCTATATAGGGAGCGCACAAGAAAATAATTTTATGAGCTATGAGCAAGTCATGTTAGGATCAAATTTAAGTTTTAAAATGGTGCCTATTCAAGGTGGCGCGTTTACAATAGGCAGTGTAGCCAATGAAAAAGGAAGAAATGCAGACGAAGGTCCGCAAAAAAAATTAAGTATTGCTGCGTTTTGGATGAGCGCCTATGAAGTGACTAGAGACGAGTTAGATGTTTTTTTAAAAGATGAGACTACCAGCCTGAATGTAAATGTAGACGCCATTACAAGACCTAGCCCACAATATGTAGATTTAAGTTTAGGCATGGGAAAGGAAGGCGGTTACCCTGCTAATAGTATGTCGCAACGCACAGCTATTATGTATTGTAAATGGTTGTATCAAAAAACTAAAATATTCTACCGCCTACCTACAGAAGCAGAATGGGAATATGCTTGTAAGGCAGGAACGACTACCGCTTATTTTTTTGGAAACAATGAGAACGATTTAGATAAATATGCATGGTATGAAAAAAATAGTGAAAACGCATTTCATAAAGTAGGAAAAAAATTAGCTAACCCTTGGGGTTTATATGATATGCTAGGTAACATGACTGAATGGACCTTGGATCATTATGACGCTGCTGCTTTTGAAAAAATAAATAATGAACAATTACTAATAGCTGCTAATGATGCTAAATATCCAAAAACATTAAAGGGTGGAAGTTTTTTAGACCCTGCCGTTGAATTAAGATCTTCTAAAAGATTTCACTCCGATCCTATTTGGAATAGAAGAGATCCACAAATACCTAAAAGTAAGTGGTGGCTTACTGAAGCAAAGCAAGTGGGCATAAGGCTTGTACGTCCTTTCCTACAACCATCCACAGAAGAGATTAACCAATTTTTTAAGGCCTATTTAAATTTATAAATTAAAAATTACCATTATGAACAAACTATTTTCGGGAAATAATTCACGAAGAGATTTCGTAAAAGGAACCAGCCTTCTAGCAGGAGGTATTTTAGCAGCGCCCTTATTATCCCGCGCCAATTTTTTCTCCGGCTCAGATGATACCATTAAAATTGCTGTGGTAGGATGTGGTGGTCGAGGTACCGGTGCCGCTATGCAAGCCTTGTCTAGTAAACAAAATGTAAAAATTGTTGCAATGGCCGATGCTTTCAAAGATAATTTGGACAATTGCCATAAATCATTAACAGAAGAAATTAATAATAGTATTGGTGAATTAGCTAAAAGATTAGATGTACCTGAAGAAAGAAGATTCACGGGTTTTGATGGCTATCAAAAAGCCATTGCACTTGCCGATGTAGTCATACTAGCAACCCCTCCAGGTTTTAGACCTATTCATTTTGCAGAAGCCATTAAACAAGGCAAGCATGTATTTATGGAAAAGCCCGTAGCCACTGATCCTGCAGGTATTCAAAGTGTATTAGCTACTGCAGCTATTGCCAAACAAAAAAAATTAAATGTTGTGGTAGGTTTACAAAGACATTATCAAAATTCTTACCGTGAACTCTATAAAAGAAAAGATTTAATAGGGGATATTACTTCTGCGCAAGCCTGGTGGGACAACGATGGTGTTTGGGTAAGACCAAGAAAATACAACCAAACAGAAATGGAATACCAAATGCGCAACTGGTATTATTTTAATTGGTTATGCGGCGATCATATCACCGAACAACATATTCATAACCTAGATGTTATCAATTGGTTCAAGGGCGGACATCCTGTGAAAGCGCAGGGATTAGGCGGGCGTCAAGTAAGAAAAGGAAAAGAACATGGTGAAATTTTTGATCATCATTTTGTTGAATTTGAATATGCCGATGGTTCTATCTTAAATAGTCAGTGTAGACATATTCCTGGTACCATGAGTAAGGTAGATGAATTGTTAGTAGGTACGAAGGGAAAAATATTTTGTGGTGCTGCACATATTAAAGACCATTCAGGTAAACTCATTTATCAGTACGATACGAAATTAGAAAACAACCCTTATCAAACAGAACATGATGAATTGTTTGCAGCCATTGCAAAAGGAGAATATAAATATGCAGATGCAGAAAATGGAGCAAGCTCTACCATGACTTCTATTCTAGGAAGAATGGCTACTTATACCGGTCAAGTGATTGAATGGGATAAAGCCATTAATTCAGGTATTGATATTCATCCAAAAGTATATGATTGGAATGCGGAGCCTCCTGTACTTCCGAATGCAGATGGGTATTATCCTATTGCCATACCTGGTGTGACTAAGTACTTTTAAATTAATGTTGATATTGGATTTATGTATAAATAATATCATTATACAAATACAACCCCTCTAGATAAAACCCTGAGCTAAAATGGCTCGGGGTTTTTAATTAAAGCATTAATAGGAAAGCTTTATACTGAGCCGCCATGGATTTGATAAAATCGGTTAGCTTGTATTTATTCAAAACCTCTGTGGGCGTGTCAGCTGCTCCTTGTATTAAGCCCACACAGCTTGGTTTCCCACAATTACAAACAAATTGTTGGGCAATTCTCCATTCGGTAGCTGGATAAAAAAAGCGAAGCTCTTCGCCTGCCTCAATATCACTAATGCATTCTAATTGCATCGTGGTGGTATTAAATATAACATTGGGTTCGCAACAATGATTCACGTATTGCAAATATTCAGGGAATAAATGAATATGTTTATGCTCACTCACTTGAACTGTTAAATAGTTAGGGGTATCCACTATTTTTGAAGCATCAAAAGCAACAATAGTATCGCCAGCTTTAAAAGAGGTATTAGCAAATAAGCCAAGCTGTTGATTTTCTTTACTTTGCTTTACTTCGCAATGTTCATGGCTACTGATTAAATTAAAGGCGTCTTTTTTTTCAGGGGACATAAATATTTAATTATTTATTTATTACTCTTGTAAACTTTTCAGTTCTGCCTAATAATGAAAAGCCTAGATAACCGCGTACATTAAGGGTTTGCTTATCTTCACTTAACCACATTTTACTACTATAGGTGGAGCCTCCTTCTGGGTCATATATTTTACCTTCTACCCACTGCGGGGCCTCCCAGGTAAAATCACTTAACATCACCATACCTTTCACTTCTCTATTTCTTAAATTTTTATCCTTATTATAAATATCTTTTCTTTCAGTTTTCACCCAAACTAATTTACCATACAATTTATTATTTTGTAAATAAGTTTCTACGATTCCTTTTTTACTAGGCGAAAGCCACCTACTTATAAAATCGTTTTGAGCAAAAACATTATTTGCAAAAAATAGTATAAAAATAAATAGGGCGGTTTTTTTTAAGAGTGTTTTAATCATGTACTATAAGAATAATTTGTTAAAAAGGGCTTTGTTTTAAATAGTTTTTAATTCAGGATATTAAATTAATAAAATATTTATAGTAAACCTATTAAATTCAATAATAAAAATGCCAATATAGAACTAACATTCAGTAGAAATCGAAGCATTGCCTACCCTATAAGCCTTTTGATCTGCTTTGAAATGGGCATTCCAATGGGCACCCTTAGTCCCAGGAGCTTTAAGGCATTAACTTTTTGTTATTTTATATGAATATTCAATTGAAATGATTTCTAATAAACAAGTTTCAATAAATTGTTTTGTTGAATTTTATATTCATTTATTAATTAATTTGTATGCGCAAAATTTACAACATGAAAAGAACATTTTTAGTCATTGCAATTACCTGTTTGGGCTTATTAACGCAAGCACAGGATTCCCAAAAAATAATGCTTCCCAATGGCTGGTCTTTAAGTCCTGCAGGAAGCAGTGTAGAATTAGGCGACTTACCATTAAATATGGTAGTCTCTAAATCAAAAAAATTAATGGCCGTTACCAATAATGGACAAGGCAAGCAAAGCATTCAACTTATTAATTTAGTTTCAAATACTATTTTAGATAATATAAAAATTGATAAGTCTTGGTTGGGTATTGCTTTTAGTGCAGATGAAAAAACTTTATACGCCTCTGGTGGTAATGACAATTGGATTTTACAATACAGTATTACTAATAATAAATTAATATTAGTTGATTCCATAAAACTAGGTGCAAAGTGGCCTACTAAAATTTCGCCTGCGGGCATTTGCATTAATGATGCAAAAAATATTTTATACGTAGTTACAAAGGACGATAGTTCTTTATATGAAGTTAATTTAACTACCAAAAAAATAATCAAAAAAACACCACTACCTGCAGAAGCCTATACCTGCGTTTTATCTAATGATAATGCAGAATTATATATTAGTGTTTGGGGCGCAGAAAAATTAGTAGTGTATAATACTGTAAGTCAAAAAATTACCAATAGTATTGCTACTGGTACACATCCTAATGATTTTATTTTATCTAAAAATGGTAAAATTGGTTATGTAGCCAACGGAGAGGACAATAGCGTTTCCGTAATAGATATTAAAAATAGAAAAGTTATTGAAACCCTTAACTGTGCACTGTATCCCAATGCGCCAACAGGTTCTGCCACCAACGGGGTGGCGTTAAGTTCCGATGAAAAAACTTTATATATTGCCAATGCCGATAACAATTGCTTAGCGGTATTTGATGTAACAGAGGTAGGCAATAGTAAATCAAAGGGTTTTATTCCTGTGGGTTGGTATCCAACGAATGTTAAAGTAGTGGGCAATAAAATTTATGTAGCCAATGGTAAAGGATTTACTTCTTTTGCTAATCCATTAGGACCTGATCCTTACAGAAAAAATGCACAATTAGCTGTACAAAAAGGTTTATTAAAAACTGTTAAGGACGTTCAATATATAGGAGGCTTAATGAAAGGAACTTTAAGTATAATAAATATGCCTAGCGAAAAACAATTAGGATTATATTCAGCAGCGGTTTATGAAAATACACCTTACACAAAAATGAATGAAGAAAAATCTAATGCAGAAATAGGATCGGTGATTCCACAAAAACTGGGAGACCCTTCTGCCATCAAACATGTTTTTTATATTGTAAAAGAAAATAGAACCTACGATCAAGTTTTAGGAGACGTAAAAGAAGGCAATGGAGATGCTAGTTTATGTTTATTTGGAGAAAAATATACTCCCAACTTACATGCACTTGCTAAAGAATTTGTTTTATTAGATAATTTTTATGTAGATGGAGAAGTGAGTGCCGATGGACATAATTGGTCACTAGGTGCTTATTCTAATGATTACTTAGAAAAAAATTGGGTAACAAGTTATGGTGGACGAGGTGGTACTTATGACGCAGAAGGTACGCGTGCTATTGCCAATAATAAAAATGGTTTTATTTGGGATTTTGCAAAAAGAGCGGGTGTAAGTTATAGAACCTATGGTGAATTTGCAGACGATTACAAACCTAATATTCCAGTTTTAAAAGATCATTTTTGTACTTATTATACAAGTTGGGATCAGAAAGTAAGAGACACCACCAGGGTAGGTCAGTGGAAACGCGATTTTGATTCTTTATTAGCCATTCATCAAGTACCGCAATTAAATACCTTAAGAATTATCAACGATCATACTGAAGGAATGAGGTTGGGTAAGCCTTCTCCCTATGCGCATGTGGCAGACAATGATTTAGCGGTGGGTATGTTTGTTGACTACTTAAGTAAGAGTTCCATTTGGAATGAGAGTGTAGTTTTTGTGGTTGAAGATGATGCTCAAGATGGCCCAGACCATGTGGATGCGCATCGCAGCCCTGCTTTTATTGCTGGAGGTTTTGTAAAAAGAGGATTTATTGATCATACCATGTATTCAACAAGTTCTATTTTAAGAACTATAGAATTGATATTAGGGATGCCTCCAATGAGTCAATATGACGCAGCAGCAACATCCTTATGGAGATGTTTTGACAAAACACCAAATTCTAAAGGATTCATTACCAAGCCTTTACAATTCGACATCAATGAGAAAAACACTGCTCGAACAGCCATGCAAAGAAAAAGTGAAACTTTTAATTTCAAAAAAGAAGACAGCATCAATGACCATGATTTTAATGAAGTGCTATGGAAGGGTTTAAGAGGAGAAAGCGCCATGGTACCTGCTCCAAAAAGAGCTGCCTTTGTAAAAAATACTAATAAAAAAGACACGGACGATTAATAGATCTATAGAGTTTGTCTAAAAGAGCAGTTTTCAACTTAGAAACCTGCTCTTTTTTTATGCCAAAAAAGGTATCTTAGAGAACGATTATTTAAACCAGTTCCTATGAAAAGAAGAGCCTTTGTAAAAAACACTATTATGTCAAGTACCGGATTACTCTTAACAAAAGATTTAATGTCAGCTAACAGCGGTCCTGTTTATGGACAAAATGGAATGACTTATCGTTTAAATACTAAATGGGGTGAACTCAATGCTGAAAAAACGCCTGTGAATGATTGTCATGAAATGATACAAGATAGTAAGGGGCGTATTTTATTATTAACCAATGAAACAAAAAATAATGTTATCATTTATAATAAATCGGGGCGCTTAATAGATACCTGGGGTACTGAATTTCCTGGAGCGCATGGCTTAACAGTGCAACAGAATGGTAAAGAAGATTTTTTATTTATTACCGATACTAATAAACATCAGGTATATAAAACCACCATCGATGGAAAAATTTTATTAACCATTGATCCTCCTTCTGATTTACCTGCTTATCAAAAAAAGGAAGCCTTTGTTCCTACTGAAACTACCGTGTTATCTAATGGTGAATTTTATATTGCAGATGGATATGGTGCTCAACATATTTTACATTATGATGAAAAAGGAAAATTAAAAAATGCATTTGGTGGAAGAGGAACAGGTGATGAATATTTAGATAACGCCCATGGTATTTGTGTAGATACTAGAAATGTAACACCCACTTTAATTATTACCGATCGAACGCGCAATGCTTTCAAGCGTTTTTCAATGGAAGGAAAATTATTAGAAGTGATTCACTTACCAGGAGCATGCGTTTGTAGACCTGTTATCAAAGGCGATTATTTATACGCTGCTGTATTACGTTCTCCTAATTTAGATACAGTCAATTCAGGCTTTGTAACCATTTTAGATAAAAACAATAAAGTAGTTTCTAATTTAGGAGGTTCTGCACCAGTATATAATGATGGGGTTTTACAGCCTATGTCTCAAACTGAAAAAATATTTGTACACCCACATGATGTATGTGTAGATGATGAAGGAAGTATTTATGTTGCGCAGTGGGCTTCTGGAAAAGTATACCCTTATAAATTTACAAGAGTATAAAATTGAATGAGCCCGTTTTTAGAATTATTATAATCTAGCTATGAAGAAATATATAATTTTTGGCATTGTACTGGTGGTAGCAGGTTTGCTTTATGGAGTGGTCGATATGGCTAATGCTAAAAAACATAAAGAAAATCTTATTTCTTATAATAGAGATATACGCCCTGTATTATCTGATAAATGTTTTTCCTGTCATGGACCTGATGTATCAAAAGTAAAAGCGGGACTTAGATTAGACCTGCCTGCAAGTGCTTTTGCAGAACTAGAAAAAAATAAAGGACATTTTGCTATTGTAGCAGGCAACCCCGATAAAAGCGAATTGATAAAAAGAATTTCGTCTAATGACCCTGCTGTAATGATGCCAATGCCAGAGAGTCACTTAGCTAGATTAACCACCGATGAAATTAAATTATTTACCAAGTGGATACAGCAAGGCGCCAAATATGAAAAACATTGGGCCTTTGTAGCGCCTGTGAAAGAAGCTCTTCCTGAAGTGGATCATAGTAAGTGGGTTAAAAATGAAATTGATCCCTTTATATTAGAGAAGATGGAAGCAAAAGGTTATGCTCCTAATGAAACTGCTAGTCGTGAAGCGCTTATTAAAAGAGCTTATGCAGATATCACAGGACTTGCACCTAGCTATGAAGCATTAAATGAATGGAGAAATAATACTAGCGATGATTGGTATACACAATTATTAGATAAATTATTACAAAAGCCAGCTTATGGAGAAAAGATGGCTTTACTCTGGATGGACCTGGCACGCTATGCAGACTCTTATGGTTTTCAAGATGATAATATTAGATCACAATGGCCTTGGAGAGATTGGGTAATTAATGCCTTTAATACCAATATGCATTATGATCAATTCTTAACCCAACAAATTGCAGGCGACTTAATGCCTACTGCAAGTAAGTCTACTATATTGGCCACTGCTTTTTTTAGAAATCATAAATACACAGAAGAAGGTGGTGTAATTGAAGAAGAGTACCGCGTCTCTTATAATATTGATAAAACAAGAACTTATGGTAAGGCCATACTAGGCGTTACTATTGAATGTGCACAGTGCCACGATCATAAGTACGACCCTTTCTCTAATAAAGATTACTACCAACTATATGCCTTCTTTAACATGAGTAAAGAAAAAGGTTATGAAGGGGATGTAAGCATTTCAACACCTGCTAAAAATCCAAAATTATTTATTACTAAAGAAGAGCAATCAAAATTATTATCTTTTATCAATCATGTCGATACGAATAAATTAGAAGTCTCTGTCATGGGCGATTGGAAAATAGGTGATACTGTAAAAGCAAGGCCTACCTATATTTTAAGTAGAGGAAGTTACGATGCTCCAACTACAGTAGAAGTAAAACCTGCTGCACTAGAATCTATTATGCGTTTTGATACATTGAAATATGAAAGAAACAGACTGGGCTTGGCCAAGTGGACAGTAGAAAGAAAGAATCCATTAACGGCCAGGGTATTTGTAAATTTTATTTGGCAAGAAATTTTTGGCAAAGGTATTGTAAAAACTTCTAGTGATTATGGTTTACAAGGAGAGCTTCCTTCTCATCCTGCATTATTAGATTGGTTAGCCGTTGATTTTATGGAACACAATTGGGATATAAAATATTTAATGAAAAAAATATTATCTAGTGGTACCTACCAGCAATCAAGTGTGGTGAGTAAGAAACAATTAGAACAAGATCCTGATAATTTATATTATACTAGGTCTCCGCGCATGAGATTCAAAGCAGAAATAGTAAGAGATTGGGTGCTGGGTACTAGTGGTATTTTAAATCCAATGATTGGAGGGCCCAGCGTGAAACCTTATCAACCTAAAGGTGTTTGGGAAAGTACTACTTCAGGAAGAGGTGTTTTAGCTTCTTACAAACAAGACCATGGCCCCGCCATTTATCGTAGAGGTTTATACACTTTTATAAAATTAACAGCGCCCCCTCCAAGTATGATGATCTTTGATGCAAGCAATAGAGACCAATGTGAAGCAAAAAGAGCTAGCACGAATACCCCATTACAAGCTTTAACTATGTTGAACGATCCTGCTGTCTTAGAAGCTTCTCGTGTACTTGCTGAAAATATTTCAGTAGGTAGTAAATCCTTGGAAGATAAATTAGAACAAGCCTTTGAAACCATTGTTATTAGAAAGCCCTCCAGGTTTGAGCGTAACAAATTAATGGACTACTGTGAAAAACAAGTTGCGTTTTTTAATGGTAATGCTAATTTATTAAAAAATACATTGGCTGTGGGAGAATATAAACATCCCACTAAAAAATACAATGAAGCAGAAGCAGCTGCATTAATGAAAGCGATTTTGATATTATATAACTTGGAAGAGACCATTACAAAATCATAAATAGTATGAACGAATTTTTAGAACATGGCTTAAATCAAAATAGAAGAAAATTTTTATCTAAACTGAGTTTAGGTATTGGTGGACTTGCCCTAGGATCCTTAATGGTACCCGGACTTTTTGATGCTAGTAATGAGGAGGAATTATTTGCGAATGTATTACCGCATTTTGCACCCAAGGCAAAACGTGTTATTTATTTATTTCAAAATGGCGCCCCTTCACAATTAGACTTATATGATTACAAGCCCATGCTACAAAAAATGCATGGCCAAGAATTACCTGCAAGTATTCGCAATGGACAAAGGTTAACGGGCATGACGTCTAATCAAGCTAAATTCCCCTTAGCAGGTACAAAATTTAATTTTGCGCAACATGGCGCGAACGGTGGATGGTTTAGTGAATCCATTCCGCATATTGCCAGCATAAGTGATGAATTATGTATCGTTAGAAGTATGTATACCGAAGCCATTAACCACGATCCCGCACTTACTTTTTTCCAAACCGGTGCACAGGTGGGAAATCGCCCTAGCATGGGTTCTTGGGTAAGTTATGGCTTAGGAAGTGAAAATAAAAACCTGCCTGCTTTCTGTGTTTTATTAAGTAAAGGAAAAGGAAATGGACAGGGCGTATATTCTAAATTATGGAATAATGGTTTTTTAGATTCTATACATCAAGGGGTGCAGTTTAGTAGCGGAGAAGAGCCCGTAAAATATTTAACCGACCCTGAATTTATTGATAGAGGAGACAAAAGAAAAATTTTAGATGAGATTGCTTCATTGAATCAAGAAGCGTATAAAAATATGGGAGATCCAGAAATTGTTACAAAGATTCAGCAATACGAACTAGCTTATCGTATGCAAATGGCGGTACCAGAAATTACTTCTTTACAAAACGAACCAGAGTCCATTGTAAAAATGTACGGACCAGAATGTTTGGCGCCAGGTACTTATGCAGCCAATTGTTTATTAGCTAGAAAACTTTCAGAAAATGGAGTACGCTTTGTTCAATTGTATCATCAAGGTTGGGACTCACATGGTAATTTACCAGCCGAAATTGCGGGTCAATGTAAGGATGTAGATAGGCCCTCTGCTGCTTTAATAAAAGATTTAAAACAAAGAGGCTTACTAGATGAAACATTAGTCATCTGGGGTGGAGAATTTGGAAGAACCAATTATTGTCAAGGTGCCCTTACCAAGGATAATTATGGAAGAGACCATCATCCAAGAGCCTTTACTATTTGGATGGCAGGTGGAGGTGTGAAACCAGGCGTATTTGGAGAAACTGACGATTTTGGATACAATATTAATTCCTTACCCGTGCATGTGCATGATTTTCATGCTACCGTTATGCATTTAATGGGCGTCGATCATGAAAGATTTACATTTAAACACCAAGGGAGACGCTACCGATTAACAGATGTAGCAGGTAAAGTAATAAATGAAATTATTAGCTAAGTATGGATATTAAAAAACTGATTCGACAGGGGGAATGGTGTATCTGGTTTTTAAATCCACTATTATTACTGCTGGTTATTTATAGTGAAACTAGCAAAACAAATAATGTTTTACTATGGTTCGGAAAACTACATCCCTTGGTTTTACATTTTCCAATTGTCTTGGGTATTGCCATTGTGATTTATTTTCTTTTCTTTCAAAATAATAAATTAGAAGAAAATACAGAGAAATTAGTGCTAGTGGGAAATGCACTCATGGCATCCATGGTAGCCTTATTAGGCTTATTATTATCCAAGCAGGATGCTTATGATACAGCTACTTTAAATTTACATAAATGGGGCGGCCTATCTATTGCATTGATAAGCTGGCTATTCATTTATTCCAAAAATATTACTGGTAGCATTCAAAAAATAATTGCCCTTGCCTATTTAGGTGTACTATTATTTTTTACGCATCAAGGCGCCTTATTAACGCACGGAGAAAATGCACTCTCAATTCCAGCAGCAGTTGTAAAGGCAGAGGAAGTAAAAACAGTTGATTCTAGTTTAACTGTATATGAAAAAGCCATTGAGCCTATCCTAGCTCAAAAATGTGTAAGCTGTCATGGACCCGAGAAAGTAAAGGGCCAATTGCAATTGCAAAGTCCTGATTTGATATTGAAAGGGGGTAAGGATGGAAATATATTAACGAGTTTTCATAATGATGAAGCCCTATTATTACAAAGAATACATTTACCGAATGCAGATGAAAAGCATATGCCTCCAGATGGCAAGCTGCAGTTGACTTTAGAAGAATTAACCCTACTTAGTAAATGGGTAAAGGCAGGGGGCAATTTTAACAAAAAAATAAGCGAGCTGGCTAAAACAGATAGCCTAGTCATACTTGCCATGGCCTATAAAGCACCCATAAAAGGAAGTGGCGATACTAAAAATAATGCCCCCGATTTAAAACAGTACAATAGCAGTTACCTAACAGTGAATTATTTATTTAATGGTTCTGAAGAAATAGAGGTTAATTTTTTTCAAGGTTCTTTTTATAAAAAAGAGCAGTTAGCTAACCTAGTAAAAATTAAAGATAAAATTGTAAGTATTAATATGCAAGGCATGCCTGTGACTAAGGAAGACCTTGACATTATTTTACAATTTACAAAACTTAAAAAATTAAATCTAAATTATACTAAATTAACCTTAAACGACTTACAACTGCTAAAAAGTATGACTAGTTTAACGAACTTGTCTATTTGTGGAATGGATGTCAATCAAAATAGTTTGACAAAATTTTTAGAAAAAGCGCCTTTTACTGAAATTCATATTTGGAATAATCATTCAAATGAAAAGGAATTTGAACAATTAACAGCTACGAATAAAAAAGTGAAAATAATTATTGGCGATAATTTAGATACAGAGATTATAAAATTAACTAGTCCCATTATTGAACAGGATTCCTCTATCATTGTTACTAGTTTGGATGTAGCAGTAAAACATTTTCTAAAAGGAACGGTGGTGAGATACACAACAGATGGCATGGAGCCAGATAGTATTACAAGTCCTATTTATTCTAAAAAATTACATTTTACTAAAAATACTATTTTAAAAACAAAGGCTTTCAAACCGGGTTGGATAGGTAGCGATGTGGTTCAAAAAACATTTTATAAATCGGATATACATCCTGATTCTATTTATTTTGTAACCAATCCGGATAAAAAATATCCAGGCACAGGCCCTAAAACCCTTATTGACTATGAGTTAGGGGAACAAAACTTCTCCAATGGAAAGTGGCTAGCTTATCGCGATACCACTATGAAATTTGTGATTGGTTTTAAAAAATCAAGGCCTTTACATGAAGCACATTTTAATGCCTTTGTAGATAATGGTGCCTATATCTTCCCTATTTTATCTATTATGATAGAAGGTAGTAACGATGGTAAACAATTCAGAAAATTAAATGAAGCGCGTTTCCCTTCTTTAGAAAAAACAGAAGTGGTAAGAGAGAATAAATCATTTAGCTGTACTATACCAGGAGAAGCTGCTTATAAATATTATAGGTTTACTTTATTGAATCTCAAAAAATTACCTAAATGGCATCCTGGTAAAGGTACACCAGCCTGGATATTTGTAGATGAATTATTTTTAAACTAAGCTCTACATATTTTCACTTCTCTACATACTTTCACTAGCAAAAAAATTTCACTATTAAATTATTGAAAGACTAGTATTTTACTCTATTAAAAACCAGCTATAGGAATCGGCAGCAATGGTAAAAGTAAAATTAATTGTATAGTCTCTATTTAATGTATAGGTTTTTGAAACTCCTTTGGCATCTTTAATAATGGCCATTTTACTTAGGCCTGTATAGTATAAAGGCAGCGCAATGGTTCTTGTAATGGCTTGCTGTGTAGGATTAAATAACATCATGAGTCCTTTTTGAGCAAGTGCAGGATTCACATGCATCCATCCATCCCAATCACGGCCATCGGCACGACGCAGTTGAATCATATCGGCATTTAAAATGTTTCGATACTTTTTATACCATTGAATAGTTTTAGCAACCATTAATCTTGTGGTTTCAGTATCGTATAATCGAGGGCCTCTATAACATGCTTGCACGCCAGCTCCATAGTATTGCATCATTAACTGTTCGTAATCGTTTAAATGCTCGCTTAGTGGCTCTAGCACTGCCTCTGGCCCACCACCTTGGTATTTCGTAAGTGGTACAAAGCCCCAGGCCATGGAAGGAATTTTCTCTAAAGTACCGTCGTGTATATTTTGACGATTAATAATTTTCTGTTGAGGACGAGATAAAGAAAAGTTTACTTCTCTATACCCTAAAGCAATTTTATGCGTGCCATCTAAAAAATACCAATCGGGTGCATTAATATAAACACCTTTTTCATTTAGCCAGTGGTATAAACCTTTTTGTATTTCCATTTGTCTCCACTGAGAATCATCATAACCTAAATGGCCTGGATGTTTAGTAGAAGCACAAACATCACCAGGATAAGGCCCGTCATTTTCCCAAATATCAAAACCAGTATAGGAGAAAAAGTTTTTTATTTTATCTCTATAGGCAAGTCCCCATTTACTTCCAAAGCAAGGCGCATTACCAAAAAAAGCACCTCCTGGTTTTCCTGTCTTTATATCTACCACATCGTCTTCATCACTAATGCGTCTGCTACTAAACAAAGAATAGCCTCCTAATAAAATTTTATGATCATGTGCATACTTAGCCAAGGCTTTCCATCTATTTAAATTTGCGCTCGTGGTATCTTCCATTTCTAAATGACTTCCAAAACTTAAAATAACTGCTTCGTAGCCTGTGGCCACGCACTGGTCAATGGCATTTTTTACTTCTTGATCGTTTTTACTTACCAAATGCATAAATATAGGATTCTGCGTTGTCCAAGGTGCAATCGTACGATACATTTGTTTTAACATCAATCCTCTTCTTTGGCGGTCATAACTATCCATTAATAATTCATTGGTACGTACCGACTTAAAAACTTCATTAGGCGCTAAGTCAATACCAGGAGCCTTTTCAGGGTATATCTCTAATAAGCAAGGGGTTTCAAAATTATAATTCACCTGGGAAGTATAACTCAAATCGGTTTTCCAATGGGTGGTTTGATCGCTAATATCGTAGCGCATGGCATTATTAAATGCATAATTCGTTTCAAAATAAATACCATGTTGTTTTTTCATTTCCTCGGGCTTACCTACCACAGCAGATTCTTCTTCTACTAAACCTAGTATTTCATTTACCACTCTATTTATTTTAATAGATGCATTTGATTTATTTTCTACAGCTATCCATTTTGTTATTGAAGGAAGGCCATCATATAATTCATAATGTACCTGAACCATTATATTTTTTAAGGCAGGTAAATTGGAAATAAATTCAAGTGTCACTGTTTTGCCTGAAGGTTGATTTGGATTGGTTAACCAAGTGTTAGGCTTCCAATTAATAAAGGGTTTGATATCTGAAATAGTATAGTTCGTAAAAACAAAATCAGAATCTTTTTTTTGTAAATTATTCTCTACATCCATTTTTAAATAAGCTTTTTCTTTTTGTCCACTGAGTCCACCCACATTATAAGAGGTGCCGTTGAATACCAGTCTTGCTTCAGGTTCAATACTTCTCAATAATTCTTGACCATTACTTAAGTTGGTATAACTAATACAGCTTGCATTGGGGTTTAATAAGAATACGCGTCTAACCAGGCCATTGTCTAATATTAATTGATTGTTTTGAATAGATATAACAGCTTTTTGTGCAGTTGGTTTTATAAGCCAATCTGCTTGCTGGGCCTTTGATACTAAGGGATTCAACGATAAGAGCATTGATACCAGGAATAGGCATCTTGTTCCCCAACTAATAATCAATGTTTTCATTTCGACTTTTTAAAATGTGTATGGTCTGAATTTTTATATATAGAAATTTACGAAATAATCCATAGTTTGAGTATGAATTTAAACTATAATTTTTCTCCTAATTCAAGCTAAATTATTTAAATTTAGTATCAAATACAATTGCTATGGAAAACAAATCAATGGTGCCCAATATGGTACCTACCATGGTGCCTAACAATGCACACAAGGACATTCCTGGAAACCCTTCTACTGCAAAAAGCAGTGCCACTAGTTTAAACAACCGCACCAATGGTAAACCACTTCGTGTATTAAGTGAAGAAGATTGGACCTTCTGGAAACACAATGGATATATTGTAGTTAAAAATGCAGTACCTCGTGAACAAGCATTGGCCACTGCAAATTTTTTATGGGAGTTTGAAGAAAAGAACCCTACTAATAAAGAAACATGGTACACTGCACCAAGAGCTGAAATGAAAATGAAAGAACTTGCCGGTACAGGTATGGTAGAATGTTATAATAACCAACATTTATGGAATAATCGTCAAATGCAAAAAGTGTACGACGCCTTTGTTGATATATGGGGAACAGAAAAATTATGGGTATCTATTGATAGAGCGAATTTAAATTTTCCTATCAGACCAGGACATGAATACAAAGCATTTATTCATTGGGATTATGATCCAGAAACCAAGCCTGTGAATGTGCAAGGTGTATTAGCCTTAGCCGATCAAAACGATGAAAACATGGGAGGCTTTCAATGTATTCCAGAATTATATAGAACTTATGATACTTGGAAATTAACACAACCGGAAGACAGAGATAGATTCAAGCCAGATACTTCTGCTTTCACACCTACTAAAGTAAAATTAGAAGCAGGAGACTTATTAATTTTTAACAGTTTAGAACCACATGGTATTAGAGCCAATAATAGTTCAGACAAAGTGCGTATCGCTCAATATTTATCCATGATGCCAGCAGAAGAAAATAATGAAGCCTTAACGCAGTGGAGAGTGAATTCTTGGAAACATAGAATTGCACCAGAAGGTTATGCATTCCCTGGCGATCCAAGAAATTGGGAGCAAACAAAATATGAAACTGCGGTCTTAAATGATTTAGGTAAAAAATTATTAGGCCTAGAGAAATGGTAAACAAAGCTCTGTCTAATCAAATGAATAATAGTACTAAGCTCAATAATGGTATCACCATGCCACTGTTGGGCTTAGGCGTTTATGATATGTACAAAGCTGAAGCAGAGAGGGCGGTAGAAGATGCTTTAGCAATAGGCTACCGCTTAATAGACACTGCTAGTATGTATGAAAATGAAATAGAAATTGGGAATGCTATAAAAAATTCAGGACTAGACAGAAAGGAAATTTTCTTAACCACGAAGCTTAATAATACCGACCATGGTTATGAAGCCGCTTTAAAAGCATTTGATGATAGTTTAAAAAAATTAGATCAAGACTATGTCGATTTATATTTAATTCATTGGCCTATCAAAGAAGGCCGCGCTGCTTCTTGGAAAGCTTTAGAAAAATTATACGCAGAAAAAAGAGTGAAGGCCATTGGGGTGGCTAATTATAATATTGCCTTATTAGAAGAATTAAAATCAACGGCTAATATTGTGCCTGCAGTCAATCAAATAGAATTCTCACCTTGGTTATATCAAGAAGACTTACTAAACTACTGTAAAGCAGCAGGTATTCAAGTGCAGTCTTATTCACCTATTACAAGAGGGCTCAAATTTTCAGACGAGCGATTGGTACTTCTTTGTAAAAAATATGGCAAAACACCTGCACAAATAGTTTTGAACTGGCATTTACAGCATGGCATTTCAACTATACCTAAATCATCTAAAAAAGAAAGGTTAGTAGAAAACTTTGAAGCCACTAGCTTTACACTCTCTAGCGAGGATGTCAAAATAATGAATGGCTTTAATGAAAATTTCAGAATTTGTGACGATCCTCAAACTTATTTATAATTTTAAACTCAATTAACCCAATCAAAAATGAAAAAATTTATTTTATTCGCTCTTTTAGCAACTAGTTTTTTAACTACGCATGCACAAAATAGAACAGGAGAGTTAAAGCATATTGTACTATTTACTTTTAAAGCAAGTTCTTCTGCAAAAGAAGTAGACAATGTAGCACATAGTTTTGCAAAGCTATATGGTAAAGTACCACAGGTTAAAAATATGCA
>JBAXWU010000050.1:0-11082 GCA_037128235.1 Chitinophagia bacterium
ACATGCCTTGTGGTAAAAAAAGAAAGCGTCATAAAATTGCGACGCACAAAAGAAAGAAACGTTTAAGAAAGAATCGTCATAAGAAAAAGAACAAATAGTTCTCTATCCTAAGACAAGCGTATTTAATAAACTAAATACGCTTGTCTTCTTTTCAAATCACACACCACTTATCTACTAAGCAACTTTACCTTTACCTTTTCCTTCCTATGTAAAGTGGATGTGTTTCAAAAAAATAAAACAGCTGTTTTGCTATTTCATGGCCTACCTGTTTTTAAAAGTTGCTATCGTGAACAAAGATTTAATTATTAATAGCTCCCCAGAAGGAGTTGAAATTGCCTTATTAGAGGAAAAAAAGTTAGTTGAAATACATAACGAAAAACTAGATGCGCGTTGGTCTGTAGGAGACTTGTATTTAGGTAAAGTCAAAAAAATTATTCCAGGCCTGAATGCTGCCTTCGTAGATGTGGGCTTTGAAAAAGATGCTTTTTTGCATTATACCGACCTTAGCCCCTATATCAAATCAATTTTAAAGTATACGCAGCAGGCAACTGCCGACGAGAACAATCAATTTGATTTTGCTAAGTTTCAATCAGCTCCTGAAATTGTAAAAACAGGAAAGATTAGCGAAGTATTAAGTGGCAAGCCCCCTATTTTAGTACAAATATTAAAAGAACCTATTGCTGCTAAAGGACCCAGGCTTACTTGTGAGATTTCTTTGGCGGGTCGTTTTGTAGTGCTTACTCCTTTTAATGAAATTGTAGCGGTCTCTAAAAAAATTCATTCAGGTGAAGAGCGCAAACGATTACAAAAAATATTCGAAGGGGTAAGACCTAAAAATTTTGGAGTCATTGTTAGAACCGCTGCGGAAGGAAAGTCCACTGCAGAACTACACGAAGATTTATTAACGCTTACTCAGAACTGGAAAAATATTCAATCTAATTTGAAAGGAGCAATGCCTCCCACTAGAATTATGAATGAAGAAAGTAAAACCACTAGTATACTTAGAGATTTATTAAACGAAGACTTTAATAAAATTGTGGTCAACGATAAAAAAATATTCGACATTACTTTAAGTTATTTACAAAGAATAGCACCTCAAAAAGCGAATATCCTTTCCATGTATACGGGTGACCAAGCTATTTTTGATCAGTATGGTATTACTAAACAAGTAAAATCTTCTTTTGGTAAAACAGTGAATCTAAACAGCGGCGCCTACTTAATTATTGAACACACAGAGGCACTTCATGTAATAGATGTGAACTCTGGTTTTAAAAGCGTGAGCAATAACCAAGAGGAGAATGCCCTACAAACCAATTTAGAAGCAGCAGAAGAGATAGCTAGACAATTAAGGCTAAGAGATATTGGTGGTATTATAGTGGTTGATTTCATTGACATGAAACTACCTGAAAACCGTAAGAAAGTACAAGAAGCCTTAGATGATTATATGAGAACAGATAGAGCAAGACATACTGTACTCCCCATTTCAAAATTTGGATTATTACAAGCTACTCGCCAAAGAATTAGACCTGAAGTAAATATTAATACTTCCGAAGACTGCCCTGCTTGTGTGGGTACCGGTAAAATAACTTCCTCTTTATTATTAGAAGATGAAATGGAGAAAAAACTAGCTTATTTAACTACCCATGGTCATAGGTCATTGACTATTTTGGTACATCCAATTATACATTCACATTTAACCAAGGGTATTTTCACCAGTATCATTAAGCGTTGGAAAAAGAAGTATAAGATTAAGTTAAGCTCTCAGGCCTCTAATACCAGTCATTTGGTAGAATACCGATTCTTAGACGATCAACAAGAAGAGATTAAGTTCTAAGGAAATTTCGGCTTTTACTTGACTTGGTTTTATTTTTGCCATTATCTTTACTGCCATATCTTTACTACATGAGTAAATCTAAATCTGCTTTCTTTTGCAATAATTGCGGATACGAATCCACTAAGTGGGCAGGCAAATGTCCTTCTTGCAATGAGTGGAATACATTTACCGAAGAATTAATTGATAGCGGTAAGGAAAAAGAAAGTACTTGGGAAGAGTATCATACCAATCAAAAAGGCACTACTGTTATTGCCATCAACGAAGTTAATAGTTTATCAGAGAAAAGAATTGATAGCGGAGACGCTGAATTAAACAGAGTATTAGGAGGTGGTATTGTACTTGGCTCTATAATACTTGTTGCAGGTGAGCCCGGTATTGGAAAAAGTACTTTGTTTTTACAACAAGGTCTTTTAATGAAAGAACAAGTGGTTCTATATATCAGCGGGGAGGAAAGTATTCAGCAAATAAAAATGCGCGCCGACAGATTAAATATCAAAAATGATCAATTCTTTTTATTAACTGAAACACATACTGCCGCTATTTTTAAAGCCATCAAGAAATTAAAGCCCACAGTAGTTATTGTCGATTCTATACAAACATTGGAATCCAATGTCATTGAAGCGGCTGCGGGCAGCGTCTCTCAAATAAAACAAACGGCTGCAGAATTTCAACGCTTTGCTAAAGAAACAGGTACACCGGTTTTTTTAATTGGACATATTACCAAAGAAGGAACGATTGCGGGACCAAAAATATTAGAACATATGGTGGATACCGTATTGCAATTTGAAGGAGACAGACATTACGCCTATAGAATGTTACGCACTTTAAAAAACAGATTTGGTGGTACTAGTGAATTAGGCATTTATGAAATGACTAGCGAGGGTATGAAAGTAGTGACCAACCCTTCTGCTTTTTTAATAGCCCAAAGAAATGATGCCTTAAGTGGTAGCACTATTGCAGCTTCTATGGAAGGCATGCGTCCTTTATTAATAGAAGTGCAGGCCTTGGTTACTCAAAGTGTATATGGCACACCGCAAAGAACGGTTACTGGTTTTGATTTAAGAAGATTACAACTTTTATTAGCCGTCTTAGAAAAAAGAGGTGGTTTTGCCTTCGGCATGAAGGATGTTTTTGTAAATATTGCTGGTGGACTTAAAATAGAAGACCCTTCGATGGACTTGGCCATTATACTAGCCTTACTTTCTTCTTTCGAGGACCTTCCATTACCACAAGGTATTTGCTTTGCAGGTGAAGTAGGGTTGAATGGAGAAATTAGAGCAGTGAATAGAATACAACAAAGAATTGCGGAGTCGGAAAAATTAGGCTTTGAAAAAATAATTATTTCAAGCTTTAATCAAAAAGGAATTGATACTAAAAAATTAGGCATAAGTGTGGTAGCAGTAGAAACAGTGGAAGAAGCCTATAAGCTCTTCTTCAATGCCTAAACATACATTCATTAGACATAGATTCATTAGACCCTTTCTTATTCGGCTACAAGCCTACAGCACTGGATTTTTACATTTATTTTATCCGCATATTTGTATGCACTGTGGTAGCGAAGAGTTAGCAGCAGCAAGCGTCTTATGTAAGCCTTGTGAAATAAATTTACCCTATACCCATTTTTTATCGATTGAAAAAAATACCATTGAAAAAATATTTTGGGGAAGAGTGCCCTTACATGAAGCGGGTGCTAGTTTATTTTTTACCAAGGATAGTATTGTGCAGTCTTTAGTTTTTGCATTAAAATATAAACATCAAAAAAAAGCAGGTAGGCTACTGGGCAATATCATTGGACAAGACATGCTTAATAGCCAACGATTTAAAAATATCGATTGTATGATGCCTATTCCCTTATCTAAAAAGAAACAAAGGGTAAGAGGGTATAACCAAGCCCTGGTTATTTGTGAAGGCATTCAAGAAAAACTTCCACATATTCAAATTCTTCCCTTACTGTTGAAGCCTAAAAATGCTATCAGTCAAACGAGTAAGGATAGAATTCAAAGAACCCAACTTGGCCATCAAAGCTATTCTATCATTGATCCTGCTCAAATAGCTGAAAAAAATGTCTTAGTGGTGGACGATGTAATAACTACAGGAGCTACCGTTGAATCTGTTTGTAAGTATATACTAAGCGTGGCTAGGCCTCATTCCCTTAGTGTGGTAGCTGCCGCCTATACGATCTAGTCAACTTTTTCTAAATAATTTTGTTATATTTAGTGGTCGAATTTATAAATTTGATTGATATTCCAATAAATATAAACGACTCAAAAAAAATAGTATAAAATTAATCTTTATGAAAACATTATTAAGCATTTTACTTATGGCCACTGTTCTAACTACCAACGCGCAAAGCATACACAATTTTACCGTAAAAAGTATTGATGGTAAGACCTTAAACTTAGCCAGTTTCAAAGGTAAAAAAATATTAATTGTAAACACTGCTTCGAAATGTGGTTATACACCTCAGTACGAAGGCCTAGAAAAAGTATATGAGCAGTATAAAGACAAATTAGTCATTCTTGGATTTCCTTGCAACCAATTCGGTGGACAAGAACCAGGAACCAATGAAGAAATAGTTGCTTTTTGCAAAAAGAATTATGGTGTAAGCTTTCCTTTAGCCGATAAAATTGATGTAAAAGGTGACAATATCGCACCTATTTACCAATGGCTTACCATGAAATCAAAAAACGGAATTCTGGATGCAAGTATTGGCTGGAATTTTAATAAATTTTTAATAGACGAGAATGGAAAAATGATGGCTTATTTTCCAAGCAACATTAAGCCAGATAGTGAAGATATTTTGAAGTATTTAAAATAGCTGAAGCGCCTTGTTTTTTAGCCGGCTTTTATAAACTATCCATTATCTTCGTTTCATGTTATTTAGCGAAGTCATAGGACAGGTGGCATTAAAAAAGCAATTGGTTCACTTAGTAGAACAAAAAAGACTAAGCCACGCTTTACTATTTGCAGGCCCAGAAGGCGCAGGGGCCCTGCCTTTAGCTATTGCCTTTGCCCAATACATTGTAAGTCTTCCTGCTACTAATGAAGCATCTGTGGCCGACTTATTTGGAGGTCCTGCTACAGAAGTTCAAAAAGATACTTTCTACACACCGAGTCAAATCGAAAATTTACCAGCTTATCATAGAGCCAGTAAATTAATGCATCCCGATTTGCATTTTTCATTTCCCTCCATTACCGAAAAGCCAGGACAAAAAAATTTAAGCGCCAATTACATTGAAGAGTGGAGAGAGTTTACCATGGGCTATCCCTATGGTAATGTTTTTGATTGGTTACAATTTATTAAAGCTGAAAACAAGCAAGGTAATATTAGTGCTGACGAGTGCGCTGAAGTGATTAAAAAATTATCTTTTAAAAGTTTTGAAAGTGCTTATAAAGTTTTAGTCATGTGGATGCCCGAATACCTGGGCAAGGAAGGAAATAAATTATTAAAACTTATTGAAGAGCCGCCAGATAACACTATTATAATTTTAGTAGCCGCTAGCGAAGAAAATATTTTACCTACTATTTTAAGCAGATGTCAATTTATTAAAGTGCCCCGATTAGCAAGTAATGAAATTGAAGCAGCCTTAATGAGCAAAGGACAAATTGAAAAAGAAAAAGCAGGGCAAATTGCCTTAATGTCGGATGGCAATTATAGAGAAGCCCTTCATTTATTACAACATAGCGACGCCGACTACCTAAGCCAAATAAGAGAATGGTTAAATGCCATTTTGAAAAATGGGCCAGTAGCACAGGTGAAATGGGTAGACGAGACCAGCAAAATGGGTAGGGAGCCACAGAAGCAGTTTTTGAAATATTTTAACCACTTATTGGAACAAAGCATTCGTTTAAAAATTCTAGGCGCAGACCTACCTTTAGACCCCGATTTAAAGGATTTCGCCTTAAGAATCAATAAGATAGCTAGTGTAGGCCAAATGGAGGCCATTATTCAAGAAATTGACAAGGCTACCTACTATATTGAGAGAAATGCTAACCCAAAAATGCTATTTATGGCCTTGGGTATCAAGTTCTATCATATCATTCAGAACAAAACCTTAATTTTGTCAGAAGCCTAGCAAGTAAGCGAGAGAATCAGAGAAAAGAAGCGAGGCACGGTATTTTTATTCATTAACAGTAGAACTTACATAATATGGGATGTGGATCTTGTGGAACAGGAACACCAAACGGGTGTAAAAGTAATGGAGGCTGTAGTACAGGAGGTTGTAATAGACTAAATGTGCATGATTGGTTACGCGATTTACCTATCGACGATGCCGCTACACAATGCAAAGTAGTAGAAGTTAGCTTCAAACAAGGCAGTAGAAAAGAATTCTTTAGAAACACCAGCTCGCAACATTTTGAAAAAGGCGACTACGTTACCGTAGAAGGCGTCAATGGTTTTGACCTAGGGGAGATTGCCTTGACGGGTGAACTTGTGCGTATACAATTAAAGAAAAGAGGGACGGATGAATTTAGTCCTGAGATGAAAAAGATTTTAAGACCTAGTAACGAAAGAGATTTAGAGACTTATCATATTAGTAAAAGTAGAGAAGCCGCTATGTTGTCACGTAGTCGTGCCGCTGCTAGAGACCTTCGATTGGAAATGAAATTAAGTGAAGTAGAATTACAGGCCGATGGTAAAAAAGGAACTTTCTTTTATACAGCCGATGATAGAATTGACTTTAGAGAATTAATTAGAACTTTTGCTGGTGAGTTTAAAGTAAAAGTGGAAATGCGTCAAATTGGTATTAGACAAGAAGCTGCCAAAGTGGGTGGTATTGGAAGTTGTGGAAGAGAACTTTGTTGCAGTACTTGGTTACACGATTTCAAAAGCGTGAACACGACTGCTGCTCGTTATCAAAATTTATCCATTAATCAAACAAAGTTGAGTGGTCAATGTGGTAGATTAAAATGTTGTTTGAATTTTGAATTAGATACTTATTTAGATGCCTTACAAGGTTTCCCCGACTATGCAGATACACTTCAAACAATAATGGGTCAGGCCTTTTTAATTAAAAAAGATATTTTCAAAAATTTAATGTGGTATACCCTTCCTAATAATACCAAGCATTTTCCTTTAACCATTGACCGTGTTATTGAAATTAAAAAATTAAACAAGCAAGGTATTGCTGTAGAGGAATTGCAAGCAGTAGAAATTACTGGTAAAAATAAAGAGGTAGAACCAGAATTTGTAGAATTAGTAGGTCAGATAAGCTTACGTTCATTAGAAAAGAATGATCGCAGAAGAAGAGACCAACAAAGAAATGATCAGAGAAACGACCGCAGACCTATGCAAGGCAATGGTCCTCAACAAAGAAACGATCAACGTTCCGATAATAGAAACGATCGTCCTAACAACGGACCAAATAATAGACCTAATAACGGACCAAGACCCAATAATGGCCCAAGACCAAACAATGGTCCAAGACCTAATAACGGACCAAGGCCTAACAACGGACCTAGCAACGGACCGAGCAACGGACCGAATAATCCAAGCGCCAATTAATTAAGCGTATAATTTTCCTAATTCCTGATTTGTAAAATCCATTAATTTTTTTACATAATTGGGTGAGAAATTAAATTCAATGCCTGCTGTTTTATATAATTCAGGTAAGGTTTTAGTTCCCCCCAAGCTTAAAGCATTCATATAATTCTCTAAAGCCTCTGTTGGATTTTTTTGATACTGCATCCACATGCCAATAGCACCTAATTGTGCAATCCCATATTCAATATAATAAAAAGGCACTTCAAATAAATGCAGTTGTCTCTGCCAACCAATAGCTCTATACATATCTAATCCTGTATAGTCAATGCTGTCGGTAGAAAATTCAGCTACAATATTTTTCCAAGAACTAGTGCGCTGTTCTATAGTATGCATAGGATTTTCATACACCCAATGTTGAAACTTATCTATAATAGCAATCCATGGGAATATTGTAATGGTTCTTTCTAACTGATGTTCTTTCGCTCTATTTAAATCTTCTTCGTTGTCAAAAAAGCTTTGCCAATGATTCATCGTAAATAATTCCATGGACATACTTGCTACTTCAGCCATCTCCATCGGATATTCTTTAAAAGCGCTTAATGAAAGTGGATGTGCTAAAAATGAATGTATAGCATGACCCCCTTCATGCACCATGGTAGTCACATCACTCATTTGACCCGCTGCATTCATAAAAATAAAAGGCGCCCCCGATTCTGCTAAAGGACAATTGTATCCACCCGGCGCTTTTCCTTTTCTACTTTCTAAATCAAAATGTTTTAAGTCGTCCATCTTACGTAAGCAATCTGCAAAAAATGGATTCAGCTTTTCAAAACAAGCTACCGATTTATTGAATAAGTCTTTACCATCTGTAAAAGGTTTTAAAGGGGCTATGCCTGCTGGCTCTGCTTCTGTATCCCAGGGCTTTAAAGTAGAAAGTCCTAATTTCTTTTTTTTGCGTGCATAAATTTTATCAATCAGTGGAAGCACATGCAATTTAATGGCTTGATGAAATTGAAAACAATCCTCTTTGGAATAATCAAATCTTCCCAACTCTTGAAATTTATAATCTCTATAATTGGCAAAGCCTGCATTGGTAGCTACCTGATTTCTTTTTTGAATTAAGCTAGAAAATAAATCATGCATACTGGTTTGGTCTTGCAAACGGCGCTCTTGTATTTTAAGATAAACTTCTTCTCTAATGGCTCTATCTGGATTTTCTAAAAACTGAGCAGCTTGTTGTAAGGTATATTCTTGCTCCTTAAATTGAATGGTCATTTTTCCTGCAATGGTTCCATATTGTTGTTGTAGTACACTTAGCTCTGCTTGAATAGGAATATTCTCTTCTCTAAATAGTTCAATGCTTTTTTTAACCGAACGTAAATAAGTAAAATAAGCAGATTGATTCAGTTCAGAAGTATATGGACAGGCAATTAATTTTTTATTTAGCGCATCTGCATAAGGTTGCATTTTGGGTTGTATCTCCATGCAGAAAAAATTAAACGATTCTTCCAAAGATTTATCGGTGGTATCGCAGGTCATTTTAATTTGTCTCCAACAAGCATCCTCACTTATAAAGGCCTCTAGTTCACTTAGGTTTTGAAGCCATTTTTCAAGGGTGGCTACCGAATCTAAATCTTGGGCTAATAAGGTCTTGAAATAAGGCTCTAGGCCCTCCCAATTGGTTATAACAGCATCGGTAGGAAGAAACTGATGGCTTAGTTTTTGAATGTCTGCTGTTCTTGTCATTATATGGTAATTTAAGTGGCAAATTTACTACTTTTACACAGTTCAAAAGTGACTAAAATTGCCCGATACCATTCATTTACTGCCAGACCACATTGCCAATCAAATAGCGGCAGGTGAGGTTATACAAAGACCTGCCAGCGCGGTAAAGGAATTACTAGAAAATGCAGTAGATGCGGGTGCCACTGAAATTAAATTACTAGTCAATGATGCAGGTAAGGCCCTGATTCAGGTCATTGACAATGGAAAAGGCATGAATGCCAACGATGCGCAAAATGCATTTGCCCGTCATGCCACTAGTAAAATAAGTACCATCGAAGATTTATTTCAAATTAGAACCATGGGCTTTCGTGGAGAAGCCTTGGCTTCCATTGCTGCAGTCGCTCAAGTAAGTTTAAAAACCAGAAGAGCAGAAGATGAAATGGGCACCGCTGTTGAAATTGAAAACAGTAAAGTAACAGATACAAGTGCAATAGCTTGTTCAGTAGGTACTAGTATAAGTATGAAAAATTTATTTTTCAATGTGCCAGCTAGAAGAAATTTTTTAAAAAGCAATAGCGCCGAGCTTAAACATATCATTGAAGAATTTACAAGAGTAGCCCTCGCATTCCCGGAAATTTATTTTAGCTTATCTAGCAATGGACAAGATGTATATCATTGGGAGGGTGGCCCTTTTAAACAAAGAGCTATTCAAGTTTTAGGCAATGCTTATCAAACAAAACTAGTAACAGTGGGTGAGAAGACCGACTACTTAACCATTACAGGTTTTGTGGGCAAACCCGATACAGCTAAAAAAACCAGAAGCGATCAATACTTTTTTGTAAACCGTCGTTTTATTAAAAGTGCTTATTTACACCACGCAGTAGCCAACGCTTTTGAAGGTTTAATTGCTAAAGAAAATTTTCCTAGTTATTTATTATACATTGATGTAGATCCAGCACATGTAGATATTAACGTGCACCCTACTAAACAAGAAATAAAATTCGAAGACGATAAAATAATTTACGCCTTTGTGCAAGCAGCCGTTAGACATGCATTAGCACAATTTAGTGTAGCCCCTTCTTTAGATTTTTCTTTGGATGCCAATATTCAACAATTAGATGCCATTCAAAAACCTTTTACTGACGAAAAGTATAATAATACCACTAAGCAGTCTTTGTATGAAGGCTTTAGTAAGAAAAATCAAGCGCACTTAATTTCAAGAACTGAGAATGCTTCCAAGCAAGATTGGAAAAGTTTTTTTACAGACATCCCTTCTTCCAATGAAGGACTGGATACAGCTGGAGAATCCTATATTGTAAAAGCCTCTTCCATGGGTTTATACAAAGAAGGCAACCCACTAGAAATTGAAGAAACGGCAAGCCTTCTACAATTACATCAAACATATATAGTAGCGCCCTCCAATAGTGGCGTAATTATTATTCATCAACAACTAGCGCACGAGAGAGTCTTGTATGAAAAATTTCAAAAGGCAAGCGCACAGGCTCATGCAACTCAAAAAAGTTTATTTCCAGTAGTATTAGAACTAAGTGTGAGTGATGCGATACTATTGGAAGATATTATCGAAGACCTTGCACTTATTGGATATGAAATTGAACCCTTTGGTCAAAATAGTTTTATTATACAAGGCATACCTGCAGACGTCATTTCAGGTAACGAGAAAAATGCGATTGAATTACTACTAGAACAGTTTAAACATTTTAGTGGCGATATTAAATTTAGCAAAAGAGAGAAATTAATTCGCTGCATGGCGCGTCAAATGGCCATTAAAGCAGGCCAAGCACTAAGTCATAAAGAAATGCATGGCTTGATAAAATCATTGGCAGACTGCGATATTCCCACCATTACTGCTTCTGGAGCCCCTACCTATGTTGAATTAAAAGAGGATTATTTAGACGGCTTGTTTAGTAAATAGTTAGTTCAACTTCATGATGCTAGTTAAATAAGCTTCCACTGCTTTTCTTACTGGAGCACTGCTAGGGCTTACATGATTTGCTACTAGAACTGAAAATAATAAATG
>JBAXWU010000051.1:0-10938 GCA_037128235.1 Chitinophagia bacterium
TTTGCCTTGGTGATGAATACCCTTGAAATTGTAGCAGGTATTGCCTTACTTATACAATTTCCTTATAAACAAACACTTTGGTTATTATTAGGGCTTATTGTATTTTTTAGTTTCCTTACGGGCTATGCATTGTTTTCAGGTAAAATTAAAACCTGTGGCTGTTTTGGTGATTGTATTCCTTTAACCCCCAAGACCTCCTTTATCAAAGACATTGTACTTTTAGTTTCAATTGTGATTTTGCTATTAAATATTAAAAAAGCAAAGTCCAATACCCATAAATATGTAGGCATTTTTGTGTTACTACTTACTACTTCGGCAGTAGGTTATGGTCAATACTATGTACTTGCACATTTACCTATCATTGACTGCCTGCCATTTAAAGCAGGTAATGATATTGTAGAGAAAATGAAAGAACCTGCCGGAGCTATAAAAGATAGTATTTCTATACAAATGGAATTCGAAAAAGCAGGAAAGACTTATTTTTTTGATGCCAACCATTTCCCTGATAATTTTGATTCTACCTATGTATATAAAAATAGAAAAGAGGTGGTTGTTAGAAAAGGTAATGGATTATTACCTGCCATTGTAGATTTTGAAATGACTAATATAAATGGAGTAGATACCACCCAGGCTTTGTTCTCTACTGAAATTCCTTATGTGTTAGTTTTCACAGGTAAGATTGAAGCCACTGTACCTTGGGAGAATTTGCTTTCTTCTTTGCACAAAAAATATAAGTTAGTATATATTGTAACAGCTGATAAAGCAGGTGCCGGGCAATTTTTAGCTAAAGAAAATATTTTAATAGGGGATATTACCATGCTTAAAACAGCTGCCCGTGTTTGGCCAAGCTTATTTATAATGAATGGCTCTACCATCATGCAAAAAACAAGCTACATTGATTACTTAGCAAAGTAATCCTTATTTAATGATGACTTCAGTGACCGTATTTTCACCCATCTTTTCATTCACCCTTTCTATAATTTGTACTTTTTGAAAACCTAATTCGTTTTTCAAAGGGCCTACACTGGTTTGTATAAATAGCTTTTGATTAAATATGTAAATTTTATCGGTATACTTTGCAATAGTCACGCCCATTAATTCTAGCCAAACAGTTTCAATTTCAGCAGAACGAATGCCATTTTTTAATTTACTTCCTTGTACAAAGTTCTTAAGTGCTTCACCTAATTTAAATGTTCCCATAGAGGGCACAATTTAGGGTTAATTATAATTGTATCAACTGATAATCGGCTAAATATTTTCCTAATAAGTCGTCCATGCGATCCTTGTGGGTATCGGTTATAAAGACTTGACCATCTGTGGAATGGCTTACCCAGTCTAATAACTGAATCATTCTTTGCTCATCTAGTTTTTCAAAAATATCATCCATTAATAAAATAGGAGAGAAGCCTTTATGTCTTTTAATACATTCCCACTCTGCGAGCCGAATGGCAAATAATAAGCTTTTTCTTTGCCCTTGAGAGGCCTCTTGTTTAAAGGGTTGTCCTTGAATGGTAATAATTAAATCATCCTTATGAATACCCACGGTGGTTCTTTGAAGTACACTGTCTTTTGAATAAGCTTCATCTAATAAATCATTGAAAGAATTAGTATGTAGTTTAGACTCATATTCAATATGAATTTTATCATTGTTATTGGCTAAGTGATTATACAATACCAAAATTTCTGGCAGTAGGTCGTCTAATAATTGTTTTCTATAAGTATAAATAGGCATTCCATTTTCTATCAGTTGAACATTCAAAGTTTCTAATAAGACAGGGTCTATAGCTCCCGTCTCTGCCGCTTGTTTTAATAAACTATTTCTTTGTTGTAATACTTTATTGTATTGAATTAAATATTTAAGATAGTCGGGGTAAATTTGGCACAATAAACTATCCATTAATTTTCTTCGTTCCTCACTATTACCCGTAATTATTTGAACATCGTCGGGGGCTATCATCACACAAGGAATTTTACCTAAATGCTGTGACAGTTTTGTATAAATAATTTCATCAAAATAAAATTCCTTTTTTAAAGTTTCTCTAATGATACAAGTTATAGGTACTTCTGTTTTATTAATGCTATATAAACCTTCAATACGCAAGCCCTCATAAGCATGGTGTACATTTTGGGCATCGGGTCTGTTAAAATAACTTTTGGTAAAGGATAAATAATAGAGCGCATCCAAGACATTGGTCTTACCTGTTCCATTACTGCCCACGATACCCACAATACGGTGCGTGAATTCAAATTGCTTTTGAACGTAATTCCTAAACTGAACTAATTTAAGTTGTTGAATGCCCACCATGACTGCAAAATACAAAGGGAATGGTTTCCACCCTTTAAAATTCATAAAAAGGATGTAATTTTATTAAAATTTTATAGCATGACGCTTATTAGTGAGCAACAGCTTCCCAGCATCATAAAAAGACTGGCACATCAGATTTTAGAAACTTATCCTGGTTTAACCAATGCAGTCATTGTGGGTTTACAACCTAGGGGGGTATATTTAAGTGACCGTATAGTAGCCGCCTTACACCAAGAACTTTCAGCAGACCAAGTACTTTATGGAAAGTTAGATATTACATTTTACAGAGACGATGTAAGAAGAGATTTACACTTAGCCAAGGCCACCGATTTACCCTTTAGTATTGAAGGCAAAACGGTGATTTTAATAGACGATGTATTATTTACTGGCCGTACCATTAGAGCAGCCCTAGATGCCCTACTTTCTTTTGGAAGACCCTCTAAAGTAAGTTTATGTGTACTTGTAGACCGCAAGCCCAGCAGGGAATTACCTATTCAACCCGACTTCACGGGTAAGGAAATGGTAGATATCAGTCCTTATAAGGTAAAAGTGAGATGGAAAGAAAATGATGGGGTGGACGACGTTATTTTATTGGTTGATTAGAAAAATTTATACTAATTTTGTTTTTTAATGGCACTAACTACCAAACATCTTCTTGGTATCAAGGACCTCAAATCTGAGGATATCCAACTTATTTTATCTACCGCTACTCAATTCAAAGAAGTTTTACAAAGACCCGTTAAAAAAGTTCCCACTTTAAGAGACGTTACTATTGTGAACCTTTTTTATGAGAATTCCACCAGAACTAGAATTTCCTTTGAACTAGCTGAAAAACGCTTGTCTGCTGACGTAGTGAACTTCACTGTTTCCAATTCTTCTGCAGCGAAAGGTGAAACCTTACTTGATACAGTTAATAATATTCTTAGCATGAAGGTAGATATGGTGGTCATGCGCCATAGTGCTTCAGGTGCACCCCATTATTTAGCCAAACATATTAATGCAGCCATTATAAATGCAGGAGATGGAATCAATGAACATCCTACACAGGCTTTATTAGACGCTTTTTCCATGCAAGAGAAAACTGGAAAATTAGCCGGCTTAAAAGTGGCCATTATTGGAGACATCATGCATAGCAGGGTTGCACTGAGTAATATCTATTTACTTAAGAAAATGGGAGCAGAAGTAATGGTCTCGGGGCCACCTACTCTAATTCCAACCTATTTGCAAAAAGCGATGGATGTTCGTGTGGAATACAATATCGACAAGGCCTTGGCTTGGTGCGATGTAGCCAATGTGCTTAGAATTCAATTAGAGAGGCAAAATCAGCCTCTATTCTCTTCCTTAAGAGAATATAACCTAGCTTATGGAATTACTAAAAATAGACTGGATAAGCTTAATAAGGAAATAGTCATTATGCACCCTGGCCCCATTAATAGAGGTGTAGAAATTGATAGTAATGTGGCAGATAGTCCGCACTCCATTATTTTAGACCAAGTGGAAAATGGGGTGGCGGTAAGAATGGCTTGTTTATACCTTTTAACTGGTAGATCCAACCCTTCTTAATTTCTTAATCGGTCTTAATCTCTTTTTTCCTAACTATTTTCTTACTTTTAAGCCATGCAAAGAATCTGCTTATTTCCTGGAACTTTTGATCCTGTAACATTAGGTCATATTGATATTATTGATAGATCCTTACCCTTATTTGATAAAGTGGTGGTAGGTATTGGTATTAATGCTTCTAAAAATCCAATGTTTACGGCAGATCAAAGAAAACAGTGGTTTGAAGAAATTTATAAAGACCAACCACAGGTGGAAGTAGCTATTTATGATGGACTCACTGTAAAATTTTGTCAATCCATTGGGGCTAAATTTATCTTAAGAGGTATTCGCTATGTGAGCGATTTTGAATATGAAAAAACAATTGCTGATGCCAATCGAACCATGGATAGACATATTGAAACTATCTTTTTAACAGGAGAGCCCAAATATACTTCTGTAGCATCTACCATTGTAAGAGATATTATTAGAAACGGGGGAGACGCTTCTCCATTCTTGCCAGAAGTTGTTATCAAAAGTTTGAATAAATAGAAGCTTGAATATAAAAGCTTTGACCATTGAACTTTTTAGTTAAATATAAATTACTAATTAGTTAAGTATATACTACTGATTTATTTTCAATCGGTAGGCTTCTATTACTTCTAGTATAGTTGGATAAGTTTGCTCTAAACATTTTTTAGCGGTAGCCAAAGAATGCCATTCTATTTTTTCAATATCTTCTGAACTTTGTGGTATGCCTTTTTGCATATCTGCAATAGTCATATGAAACCAATAAGTGCGTTTTACCAGTTCCTCTTGTAAATATTTATCAAAATAAAGATGATTCGTGAATTTTAATAATTCATGTAATTTGATATTACGAATACCCGTTTCTTCCTCCACTTCTCTAATAGCACAAGTTTGAATGGTTTCCCCTTCATCTAATTTTCCCTTGGGTAAATCCCAGAACCCTCTTCTAAATATCCATAAAATTTCTCCTTGGGCATTTGTAACTAGGCCACCAGCTGCTATTATTTGTTTGGGCATAAAAATGTGTATACTATTTAGTAAGTACTGAAGTGAATCTAGCAATTTGACTTTACATTTGCGACTAGAAATGATACCTATGACAAATCAGAAAGCCGTTGCCGAAAAACTACTTCAAGTAGGTGCTGTAAAATTAAGCCCAAATAATCCATTTACATGGGCAAGTGGATGGAAAAGTCCTATTTATTGTGATAATAGAAAGATTTTATCTTTTCCCTATGTGAGAGATTTTATTAAAAGTGAAATGTGCAATGTCATTTTTGAAAAATTTGAAGGTGCCGATATGTTAGCAGGAGTAGCTACCGCTGGTATTCCTTGGGGAGCCATGGCCGCGGATCAACTGAAACTTCCTTATATATACGTTAGACCTAAACCCAAAGAACACGGACTAGGTAATCAAATAGAAGGCGCTTATGCGACAACTAATAAAATTTTAGTCATTGAAGATTTAATCTCTACAGGTAAAAGTAGTTTAGAAGTAGTAGAGGTATTAAGAAAGGCTGGACTTGAAGTAGTAGGTATGGTGTCTATTTTTAATTATGGATTTGCTTTAGCAGACGAAGTCTTTAAAGCTGCAGGCGTTCCTTATTATTCCCTCACTAATTATGCAAGCTTGATTGACTTAGCCCTAGAAAAAGGGGATGTAGATAGCAAAACCCAAGAAACATTAATGCAGTGGAGAGAAAGTCCAAGTACTTGGAATATATAATATTGGAATATATAATATTGCAATATATATAATAGTTAAACTAAGTATACAATTTATAGTAAGCTATTTCAAAATAGCTTCTCCTAAATTTAATTTTTGACTGGTCTCAAAATTAATAGGTATGGTTTTAGTGAACATGCCTTTTGAAATAGTGGCATTACCTTTAATTCCAATTTTCATTGGCTTGTTAAATAAAATATCAACGCTATTTTTCAATAAAGAACTTAGTTCTATTTCCATGGTAGCAGGCAGTACAAATTCAGCATTGGCTGGAATAGTGAAGTTGGTATCTAATTTATATTGGGTAAATAACTGATCATTAATAAATACATTACAATCTAATTTATTAAGCACTAGTCCAAAACGATTAGGATTTTGATAAGCAAATTCCGCCTTAAAACTATTCTTACCGAAACTGGCTTTCTCTATTTTGATAGATTGTAGGCCTTTAAAAACTAGTGGACTAGGCTCGGTGCAGGCGGAAAAAAATAAAACAATAGTTACTAAAAGGCAAGCTGCTGGCTTCATATAAGATTTCTCTAAAATTATTAAAAATTATTAGTTAATTGGAGAATGTAAAAATATATTTACATAAGTTTTTGTTAAGACATGATGCTAACCGATTATCAATATTTTGGGCCTATTTGTTTTATAGAATTAATCTATAATCAAAAACAGCTATGTTTTGACCAAGAAGCCCCTTTCACCAAAATGAGTTTTAAAAATAGAATGGTCATTTTAAGTGCACAAGGGCCATTGAATTTAACTATTCCTATATTGGGTGGGAGAGAACAAAAAACTGCTATGAAGGATATTCTCATTGCTTATGATGCACCTTGGCAAGCTCAGCATTTTAAGGCCCTAAAAACTTGTTATAAAAGAGCACCGTATTTTGAATACTATGAGGCCGATCTTGAAAAGCTTTACTCATTCAAAAAAGAAAACTTAGTTGATTTTTTAGAAGCCTGCCATGAATTTTTACAAAAAGCTATTAAGGGCAAATGGGAACTGATAGATTGTACAGAATATAAAAATGAAGAGGCTGTAAAAGAAATACTTCCATGGCAACCTAATAATTATGAACTATTTGCTATTCATCATCCCTATAGGCAGGTATTTGAATCCTCAAAAGGCTTTATTCCTAATGTATGTATACTAGATTGGTTATTTTGCGAAGGAGGAAAAGAAATTAGTAGACAATTAAGCGAGCATTTAAAGAAGCAAGAGTAGTAGTATCTTCAGGTAGAGGGTGTTTTTTCAAAAATTCAGCAGTCCACTTTTCAAATTGTTGCATTTGTTCCCATTCTTTACTATTGATCACATAATCCATGGCTTCTTTTTCATCAGTAGCCTTAGCTAATCGATCATTTAAGATTTCTCTTTTTAATTGGTAGTTGGTGAAAATAGTACGCATTAATAATTTCTCTGCCACTTCCAATTCATCAGCTTCTCTACTTTCTTGATAATTCACAAATTCATTATTTACCTCACGAGTTTTTATCCAATGTACAGTTTTTTGGACCATCTCATTATAAGACTTATTCAATAAATCAGAGGGACGGCTTGCTTCATTCCAATTTACCATCGCAGTATTTTCATCATGATGTTTTGGCAGAAGGTGACTATGTTTATGAATAGCGGTAAAAATAGATGTTGGCTTTTTTATATTAGTACCGCTAGGATTCAACTCAATGCTAATAGGAACTTTTATAGATACAAAGGAGACATTTAGCTGAGGCTTTGTTTCCAACTTCGTTTGAATATTATTAAAAGGAATAAAAAATAATAAGCTAGCGATGAATGTAGTAAAAATGAGTTGTGAATAATGAATAAAATTAAATCGATTGGTTTTAGTCAACATTTTCACCCTGTATAAAAGTTCATTTTGCATATTTAAAAAGCCCATTGTCCACTTACTTGTATTTTGAATAATTACTTCCTTTGAACGCATTCCAGCGGCAATTTTATATAAGGTATTCAAGTAATCTATTTTTTCAACAGAGGCATTTATCACATAGTTATCACAGGCTATTTCTCGTTGTAGGCTTATTTCTTTATTGAATAAATAAGTAAAAGGGTTAAAAAATAAGATTACTTGAATAAGACTAGTAATTATATTAATTAAATAATCGTTTCTAAGTATATGCGCCCACTCATGTAAAATAATGCTCTCTATTTCTTTCACCGATAATTGATTCACCAAGGCAATGGGCAAAAGTATAATAGGCTCTATCCAACCAAAACTAATAGGGGTGTCGATGGTAGAGGAGACACCTAATTTTATTTTATGGCCTTTCGATACATTAGGTAAATTATAAATAAAGGAAGTATACTTATCTGTATCAGAGAAATTGGAAGTTTTTATTAAAGTAGATAATTGATAGAATTGAAATACTGTTTTAATAATTAATGCCCCTAATACTATACAATAAATAAAACCTATAAATGAAAGCCACTGAATAGGAGCCTGAGGCGCCTGCATTGATAAAGAACTTAAACCTTTATACACGAAATCTAAACTGGTATTTACTATTGCTGAGCCGAGCTTCGGATAAATTAGCAGAGCAATAAATTGAACCAAGCCCAAGCATTGCAAAATACTTGCCATACTAAATAGATGAGCCGCTTTAATAGGAAGTATTTCTTTTTCTTGTAAACTTTTCGCTACCTGATATACCAAAAACAATATAGCGCTAAAGCCTATATTATTTATGATTGCTAATGGTATATTGGTTAAAACTGACATGAAGTTTATTTATGCTCTAGAGGTTTATTTACGCTCTAGTTTTTGAATCATGGATTTAATTTCAGCTAAATCACTATCAGATGGCTTTTGTCTGCCTAAGGCTTGCATAACCAATTGAGAAGTGCTTCCACTAAATAAGGTTTGAATCATTTTACCTACAAAATGCTCCTGTGCTTTTTCTCTAATTAAACTAGGAGTATATATATGTGTTTTAGAACTTACATTTCTTGTAACAAGCCCTTTCTCGTTCATAATTTGCATTAGCTTAAGGGTAGTGGTATAACCCACTTCTTTGGTTTTTTGTACCACTTCATGCACTTCTCTAACAGTTGCATTTTCTTTTTCCCATAAAATACTAAGGATATCTAATTCACTTTCGGTAGGTCTAGGAGTCTTATTCATAATTTATACGATTGTATTCGTAAGCAATCTACGAAATAATAGGGAGGAACAAAAAAATTCCCCCCGAAAATATCGGAGGGAATTTGTTAATTTTTTATAAAACTGGCACTGTTAAAAGAGCAATAACTAATACTCAATAAGTTATATCAACAACTAGTCTTTCTTAAGGTAAGATGAGAACTTAGCATTTTGCTCCGCGGTTAAGGCCTTACCATTCACCGTAATCTTACCATCATTAATTTGAATTTTAACATTATCTACTGGAGCAATACCTTCTTCTTGTAAAGCTTGAATTAATGTTTTTGTATTCGCCGTAATAGTCACCGTATGAGCTGTATCGTTTATAACTTTAGCACCTGCTGCAGTATCAGTATTGATAACTGAAATTTCAACAGTTTGTGACTTAACCTCCATTGCTTTCGTTGGGTGCAATTGCGCTAAACTTGGAGCAATAACCAATGAAACAATTGACATTAATTTAATTAAGATATTCATGGAAGGACCAGAAGTGTCTTTAAAAGGATCTCCCACTGTGTCTCCTGTTACAGAAGCTTTATGTGGTTCAGATTTTTTATAAAACATCTCACCATTTATCTCCACCCCTTTTTCAAAAGATTTTTTTGCGTTATCCCAAGCACCACCTGCATTGTTTTGGAAAATACCCATTAACACACCACTTACTGTAGCGCCTGCTAAGAAACCACCTAAGGCTTCAGGACCCATTGTAAATCCAATTAAAATAGGAGAGATGATAGTGATAGCACCAGGCAACATCATTTTTTTAAGGGATGCTTCTGTAGAAATGGCTACACATTTTTCATATTCAGGCTTACCAGTACCTTCCATAATACCTGGAATGGTACGGAACTGACGACGCACTTCTTCTACCATGGCCATTGCCGCTTCACCTACCGCGCGAATAGCCAATGAAGAAAATATAAATGGTATCATTCCACCTACAAATAAAGCAGCTAAAACATCGGCTTTATAAATATCAATATGTTGATTATTTGGCATGGCCACACCTACGAAGGCCGCAAACAATGCTAATGAGGTTAATGCTGCAGAAGCAATCGCAAAACCTTTACCGCTTGCAGCAGTCGTATTTCCAACCGCATCTAAAATATCTGTTTTCTCACGCACTTCAGCAGGTAGCTCACTCATCTCCGCAATACCACCAGCGTTATCGGCGATAGGACCAAATGCATCAATCGCTAATTGCATGGCCGTTGTTGCCATCATACCAGCAGCAGCAATCGCTACTCCATATAAACCTGCGCAATAAGATGCACCAAAAATACCAGCCGCTAAAACAATAATAGGCATGAAAGTAGATTCCATACCAATGGCTAAACCACCGATAATATTGGTTGCATGTCCAGTGCTAGATTGTTTAATAATACTCATTACTGGACGCTTACCCATAGCAGTATAATATTCTGTAATGATACTCATTAAAGTACCTACGATTAAACCCACTGCAATGGCACCAATTACCCCATTTCTTGAAAACTCAATACCACGAAGTGACATTGTTTCAGGAAGAATATTTCCCACTAAAAAATAACAAGCAATGGCTGTTAAAATCATTGAACCATAGTTACCCATGTTCAAAGCTTTTTGAACAGTAGCCGTATTTAAACCAGCGTTCTCACTTATTCTTACAAAGAAAGTTCCAATAATAGATAATAATATTCCTACACCTGCAATCATCATTGGTAATAAAATAGGAGATAAACCACCAAAGGCATCTACTAATTTACCACCACCCACTGCAGTAACTTCTTGTCCTAATACCATGGTCGCTAAAACGGTAGCCACATAAGAACCGAATAAATCGGCACCCATACCTGCCACATCACCTACATTATCTCCTACGTTGTCTGCAATGGTTGCAGGGTTACGAGGATCATCTTCAGGAATACCTGCTTCTACTTTACCTACTAAGTCAGCGCCTACATCGGCAGCCTTGGTATAAATACCCCCACCCACACGTGCAAATAAAGCAATCGATTCAGCACCTAAAGAAAAGCCAGTTAATACTTCAATGGTTCTTAACATTTCAGAAGGGTCGCCATTTACATAAAACATTTGCTTCAATACTAAAAACAAACCACCTAATCCCAATACTGCTAATCCAGATACGCCTAAGCCCATCACAGATCCGCCAGTAAAGGATACTTTTAATGCTTG
>JBAXWU010000052.1:0-10674 GCA_037128235.1 Chitinophagia bacterium
ATAAAATTTCTACGATTATTACTCATGATTTTCTGGTTTTAAGTATGGATAAATTCTCTATCGTAAATCTATTAATAAAAGTTTGAATTTTTATATAATTTTCTTACCCTTTACATAAGCGGTTTAATGGTTTCAGCAGGCTAACTATTTGAAGCGCAAGGGTATGGGTCATAATCAAAGAATGAATAAAGGCATTAACAAGCTATTGAACTACCTTTACGACATTACAAGCAATCACATTGTAAGCAACCTATTAGCATATGAAATGGAGCCTTATTAAATTATCCTTCTTAGTTTCTTTATTTATTTCAACAGCATTAACTGCGCAGGATAGTACCCTAGGCCACCAGTCAATGCATAAAAAAAATATTTTTACTTTGGTTTTGTACAAACAACCAGGTTTAGACTCCATGGTGGACTTTGTGGATGGCTTGTACCGTGTTTTGAAAATAAATAAGGTACGCAGCCAAGATGAAAAGCAGAATAAAACCTTAATTACTTTTATTCCTGCTCCTGAATACAGCCTTGTAACTGGTTTCGCTACTTCGCTGAATGCAGACATTATTTTTCCCACTAAAAATAGTACCGATAATCACTCAAGTGTTTCTTCTACCTTAAAATATACCCAAAATAAACAAGTCATTACACAAGTAGTTTCTAATTTTTGGATGAAGAACAATGCTTATAAAATTACTACCGATTGGAATTATTTAAAATTTCCTCAAAAAGATTTTGGTTTAGGAAGTGGTAGCAATTTGAAATTATTTAACAATTTGGATTACTCTTATATTAAAATGCATCAATCTATTGTAAAAAAGATAGCACCTAATTTATATTTTGGACCGGGCTTAAACATAGACTACCATTGGAATATAACAGATACTACTAAAACAAATAAACCTTTAGTAGGCTTTAATGAATATGGTTTTACAAAAAAGTCTAGTTCTATTGGAGTAACACTTAATTTGTTATATGACACTAGAAAACAAATTACAAATCCTGCCCCTAATAGTAGTTATTTGAATTTAATTTATCGTAATAATGCAAAATTTTTAGGAAGCGATCAGAATTGGCAGTCTATTACACTCGACTATAGAAAATATATTCCTTTTCCAATGGGCAGTAAAAATATTTTAGCGTTTTGGTCTTATAATGTTTTTACAATTAAGGGTAAACAACCCTATCTAGATTTACCCTCTACCGCTGCAGATACTTATAACAACATTGGCAGGGGTTATATACTAGGCAGGTTTAGAGGAGATAAATTAGTTTTTGCTGAATCTGAATATCGTTTCGGTATTACGGAGAATGGACTTTTAGGTGGAGTTGTATTTGCCAATATGCAATCTGTTTCAGAGCAGCAGGGCAAACCATTACAAAGTATTTTACCTGGTTATGGTGCAGGTATTCGTATTAAATTAAGCAAACATTCCAATACCAATGTTGCCATAGATTATGGAATTGGTCAAGGTGGCTCGAAGGGCATATTTATGAACCTGGGAGAAGTGTTCTAATATACAACTGTTCTACCTTGCTGCGTGCCCAAGGCGTTTTACGTAAAAACTTTAAGCTGGATTGAATGCTGGGGTTGCTATTAAAGCAATTAATGGGGATATGCTGTCCAAGGTCCTCCCAGCCGAAATACTTCACTAGTTCAGTGACTACATATTCTAGGGTTTTGCCATGTAAAGGATCGTTGGAAGCTTGTTGCATATGCAATATTAAGTAATTTGCTGCTATGCAAGCCCATCGATATTTTATAGTGTATAAGCCAGTGAATATGGTTTCACAATTTATAAGTACGCATCAGGTGAATTTATTGCATCAATTAAACTTTGTATTTCCTGAAGGTACCCATGCCATTGGCAGATTAGATCAAAATTCAGAAGGCTTGTTATTACTCACTACTAATAAAAAAATTACTAGGCTTTTATTTCAAGGGCCTGTACCACATAATAGAACCTACTTAGTACAAGTAAAAAATTTAGTGAGTCCCGATACTATTGATAAATTAGCAGGAGGCATTGAAATAAGTGCCACCAATGGAAAAACTTTTAAAACTACTACTTGCAAGGTTTCACTTTTAGAGCAGCCGCTTCATTTAGCTGTAGCAGAAAAACCCTTGCATGAAAATGTACAAAGTTCTTGGTTGGAAATAATATTAACCGAAGGCAGGTTTCATCAGGTGCGAAAAATGGTAGCTGCGGTACATCATAAATGCATTCGACTTATTAGAACAAGTATTGAAGATATACATATAGGTTCCATGAGGCCAGGTGAGGTAATTGAATTAAATGAAAACGATTTTTTTAAACTGCTGAAATTAAATGCTTAAAAATCTGCATTTAAGTATAACTATTAGCAATAAACCCATAGACCATTTTAGCGCAAAGAATAATAACGACTATACCTAAAATGAGTCTTAAGGTATTAGGGTTTGATTTTTGTGCAGTTCGCACACCCCAGCCAGTAGTGGAGAATACACCTATTAATACAGGCGCTGCAATAAACATAGAAATATAACCCACTTGCATAGGTAATACATGCTGCATAACTGACCTCGCGTCAATACTCAAATAACTTATACTAATTGGCAGCGCCAACATGGCCACCACCCCAATAGAAATAGAGCTTGCTTTTTTTAATGGCGTTTTTAATATATCGGTTAATATAGGTATTACAATAATACCACCACCAAGCCCTGATAAAGAAGAAATTAGCCCTGCTGTTATTCCAATGATGGGGAAGTAAGGTTTGTTAAAATTGTTATCTGATATGGGTGGGGGCGGTTGTTTAAAAAACAACATTCTTATAGCAAGTATTAATAGTAAAGTAAAAAATACCAAGTCAAAATCAGATTTATGATACCAGTTTCCATTTTTAATAAATTCAGTCAGAAAAAAAGCAGTAATCATACCGGCCACACTTATGTATAGCACTTCTTTTACATGCAAATTTTTGACTTTAAATTGTTTGTAGCTAACACTTAGTCCGGTGAAGGCGGTTATAAAAAATGAATGCGCTATCATAAATTTTACAACCTCGGTTTCAGGAATTTTTAAATAATGAAATAGAATATCAAATACAGGAATGAGAATAATATTACCTCCTGTGCCAATTAATCCTGAATAATAGCCTACAATGGCACCTATCATTAATAGTATAAGAAATAAGGTAATCGTCATTTTTAAAATTAGCTATAATTGAGCATAAAATGAATGAAAAATCCTAATTTGTTAAGGATTCAAAACTTAGTTTAATTATAATCATAATACCTATTTTATGAAAAAACTGCTTCAATTAATATGCGCTGCCCTGGTTTTAATTTTGACAACAGAGTTCACTGCATTTACACAAAACATTGATTATGCCAAAGTAGAGGCTACCATTAATAATTTAGTAGCAAAAAATAAATTTAGTGGGGTAGTGCTCATTGCTGAAAAAGGAAAGATAAAATATGAAAAGGCCAATGGCTTTATTGAATATGTAAATCAAACACCTTTAGAAAGCTCCACTATATTTGAATTAGCATCGGTTAGCAAACAGTTTACAGCCATGACCATTATGATGCTGCATGAAAAAGGATTATTGCAATACGATGAACTAGTAGAAAAGTATATCGACATTCCTTATAAAGGCATTACCATTCGACAATTACTTACGCATACCAGTGGCCTTCCCGATTACCAGGCTATCATGGATGAACACTGGGACAAGTCTAAAGTGGCTAATAATACTGATATCATTGCTTATTTAAATAAGTACGCAGCTCCAAAATTATTTGAACCAGGAAGTCAATATTTATATAGTAATACCGGCTTTGTTATATTAGCAAGTATTACAGAAAAACTAAGTGGCCGTGATTTTATTGAATTTTGCACCACAGAAATATTTCATAAACTAAAAATGAAAAGTACGGGCATAAGAACCTTGGAGCAAAAAGCAGCTATTGCAAATTTTGCATTAGGTCATGTATTTGTGCCAGAAAGAAATGCTTATATAAGAGCCGACTCTTTCCCTTCCTCTAATTATACCATTTGGTTAGGCAATAGAAAAGGCCCAGGAAGAATTAGTTCCACCGTAGAAGACTTATTAAAATGGGACCAGGCCTTGTATACCAGTAAATTAATTCAGCCTAGTACTTTAGCCGATGCATTTACGCCCATGAAATTAAGTACTGGGAAAATTTCCAATTATGGTTTTGGATGGGAGTTAAGACCCCAAGAAAATATTGTTTGGCATAATGGAGATAACCCAGGTTATAAAACCATTATTATTCGCTTTCTAGAAAATAGAGCTACGCTTATTATTTTATGTAATAATGCCACCGATGAATTTGAAAACCTGACCGCCGATCTTAAAAAAATTATACTTAATTAAAAAAGCCTTCCTCTATAATAGAAGAAGGCTTTTTTGTGTATTGCTTTAATTCTTTAATACGGGCAGTTGAATAACAGAAGCGTCATGGTAAATCCGAATAGTTGCTTTTTTAAAGTCACTATCCTTGGCTTTGTAAATATTCATAAACTGTTGTGGGTTTCTATCTGCAAGCGGGAACCAGCTACTTTGAATTTGAATCATCATGCGGTGGCCTTTCTTAAAAGTATGCGCAATATCAGGTAAGGTAAATTTAACGGCTGTAGGCTTATTAGGCACAAAGGCTTCTGGCTTTTCAAAACTATTTCTATACTTACCTCTCATAATTTCTCCTCTTACAAGTTGTTGGTAGCCACTCATTAAATAATCCTTCTTATTGGTTTCGTATTCAAAATTGTCTGGGTATACATCAATTAATTTCACCACAAAATCGGCATCAGTTCCAGACATGGCTACCATTAAGTCGGCCACGACAGGCCCTCCCAGGGTAAGGTCTTGGTTTAATACAGGTGTTTTATACACTAGCACATCGGTTCTTCTTGAAGTAAACTTTTGGTCATCATCCATGTATTCTCTGTAATGTCTTGCAGGTTTACTTTTCATCATATAGTTATCAGAAATATAAGGAACAGGTTTAGCAGGGTCGCTAATATATTCCTCGTAACCAGCTATAGTAGTAGCTTTATTACCCGCTTTTAAATTTCCATTATTACTCAATAAATACGATTGCATTTTCATATCAGCTACTGGCCAGCTAGGAAGTTGTCTCCATTCATTACTCCCTGAGAAAAAGATATTGGCTTCTTTAATTTTGTCTACGCTTCCTTTATTTTTTAAATAATAATTAAAGAAAGGCAGCTCTATATTTTGACCATACCATTCGCTGGTATTAGATCCGAATTGTACATTACCTAATTGTGAGCCATCATTGCTTGCCCATTGTCCATGGTACCAAGGACCCATTACTAGTTTATTATTATTTTTGGCTTTTGCTTCAATGGCCTTGTATAAATTCCATGCACCAAAACAATCTTCTGCATCGTATAAACCCCCTACCACTAATGTGGCAATATTTGGGTTAATGTCTTCTACATGTTTTCTTGTATTTCTAATTTGCCAAAATTCATCGTAATTAGGATGTGCCATTAAATCATTCCAGAACTTAATGCTATCGCCCATTATTTTTGTAAAATTAGTAATGGCCCCTGTTTGTAAATAAAAATCGAAGTTATCGGGGTTAGTGAAATTAAATCCTTTAGGGGCAATAGTGGTTGGTTTAGGTCTTGGCTTTCCAAATCCTGCATAAAAAGCAAAACCATCGGCTAACATAAAGGCACCATTGTGGTGAAAGTCGTCTCCAATAAACCATTCTGTTACGGGCGCTTGTGGGCTTACTGCTTTTAAAGCGGGGTGATTACTAAGTGTAGCTAATGTGGCATAGAAACCAGGGTAAGAGATACCAAACACACCCACATTACCATTATTATTGGTTACATTTTTTACCATCCAGTCAATGGCATCGTAAGTATCGGTTGCTTCATCTATTTGGCCTGTTTTATTATTAGGGATATAAGGTCTTACATCTTCAAAAATACCCTCACTCATCCAGCGGCCGCGCACATCCTGAATAATAAGAATATAATTTTCTTTTAAAAAGTATTTTCTGGGAGAGTTCCAATAAGACTTATAAATATTAGCACCATAGGGCGCACAAGAGTAGGGAGTTCGTTCTAATAAAATCGGATGCTTCTCTGTATTATCCTTGGGCGCATAAATAGTGGTAAATAATTTAGTGCCATCACGCATAGGCACCATTAGTTCTGTTTTGGTATAGTTATTAACTACCCAAGCAGAATCGATTGTTTGCGCAAAGGATAAAAAGGGAATAAATGCCAGTAGTAAAGAAATGTACTTTTTCATGCAATGTATATTTAGGTTAACTAAATATACTAAAATTAATTCTCCACCATATCATATAAATGATGAATGAGTCCGTCGGCCAAGCCAATTTTAGGTACATGCATTTCATCAATATTGCCCCATTTGCAGATGGCATTATATATTTTCAAGGCAGGCACAATTACCTCAGCCCTGTCTTCTTTAATGGTGTACTGCTTCATTCTTTCTTCCACAGTTAAAGGGTCCATCTGCTTATAAATATCCTTTATTTCATCATAGGTCAATGATTTACTGGGCTTTGCACCTGCAATGGAGTATACTTTATTGATATTGCCACCCGAACCAATACCTATAATATTATCATATTTTTTAGCCAATTCCTTCAAGGTTTCTTTCATTTCCTCCCAAGTACTATCCTTTACTTTATTGGTTAATAGGCGAACGGTCCCAATATTAAATGACTTTTGAATAATTACTTTTCCTTTATGGTATAAGGTAAGCTCGGTACTACCGCCGCCTACGTCTGCATATAAATAACTTTTATTGTTATCTAAAAATTCGGCAATATGGTTTTCATAAATAATTTCAGCTTCTAATTCTCCGGTAATAACTTCAATTTCAATACTTGTTTCCGATTTAATTTCTTTGATAATTTCTTTGGCATTTTCTGCATCGCGCATGGCGCTGGTAGCACAAGCCATATAATGATCCACCTCGTATACCTTCATTAAATTATTGAAAGACTTAATGGTATTAATAAGCATTCTCTTTTTCTGTCCACCAATGCTTCCTTTTTCAAAAACATCAAAACCTAATCTAACCGGAATTCTTAATAAGTTTAATTTATTAAAAGTGACTTCTTTTCCTTTTTTTATGACTTCACAAATAAGTAACCTTGCTGCGTTACTTCCAATATCTATAGCTGCGAGTATCAATTTTGTTTTATTTTTTTCCTATTAAATAATGGTGGGTTTCAACCTGAGATTTCACCTTTCTCGTTCTAAGGGAAGGTACATAATTATTGTTTAAATCTGTATCTAAAATTCTTGCTTTTTGATTATCCTTTAATTGAATGTTAATAATATCAATTAATTCTTTTTTTATTTTTAGATCCAAAATAGGAACGGCTACTTCAATACGGTGGTCTAGGTTTCTTACCATCCAATCGGCACTGGAGATATATACTTTTTGTTTTCCCTTGTTATGAAATATCATCACACGTGCATGTTCTAGGTATTGGTCCACAATACTAATGGCATTAATAGGATTTTTTGATTTCTCCATACCTTCTTTTAGGGTAAGTATACCTCTAATAATTAAGTTCACTTTCACGCCAGCTTTAATGGCTTTATGCAATTGGTCTAGTAAAATTTGATCGCTTAGTGAATTAAGTTTAACCGTAATTTGAGAAGCATGTCCTTGCTTTGCAAATTTTATTTCTTCATTAATTAATTGCATAATACTACTTCGCATACTAATAGGAGAAATTAATAAGTGCTTTGTTTTTTCAATAGGCTTGTCGCCTAATTGCCAATTAGTTAAATAAGTAAATACTTTATTTACCTCCATTAATAAGTGCTTATTGGCTGTTAACAAACAATGATCGGCATAAACCCTTGCCGTTTTTTCATTTAGATTACCTGTACTAATAAATCCGTATTGCACTAATTTATTTTGAACCCTTTTTTGTATGATACATATTTTTGCATGCACTTTCACATTAGGTATACCCACTAACACTTTAACGCCTTCTTCCTCCATCATGGTTTTCCATTCTAAATTCGCTTCTTCATCAAATCTTGCCTTTAATTCTAAAAATACAGTCACCTCTTTTCCATTTCTAGCGGCATTAATAAGTGCATTAATGACTTTAGAATTACTCGCTAAACGGTAAGCAGTTATTTTTATGGAGATAACATCATCGTCCATAGCAGCTTCTCTTAACATATCAATTACTGGGTCGTAATTGTGATAAGGGAAGTGAAGCATCACATCTTTTTTCAAAATCACTTCAGATACTTGCGTTTTATTTCTAAAGGCTGGATGCGCAAAAGGTTTTGACCTTTCTTCTTTTTCTACAAGTACATCAGGGAAGTCCATGAAGTGTCTGAAGTTGTGAATATGCCCTCCTGGAATAATACTGCTTTTACGCGTAAGGTGTAATTTTTGAATTAAGAAGTCTAATAGTTCGGCGTTCATGTCTTTGTCATATACAAAGCGAACTGGCTTTCCTTTTCTTCTATTTTTTATACCCTTGGAAATTTTTTCTATAAAATTTAATCCTACTTCTTGGTCTAAGTCAATTTCAGCGTCCTTGGTAATTTTAAATACATGGGCATCAAATTTATTAAATTTGAAATGCGAAAATATAATGGGTAAATTAAACTTTACAATGTCTTCTAATAATATAATTGATTTTGTACCAGCAGCAGAAGGTAAAATTACAAAACGTCCTATAGATCTTGAAGGAATTTCTATCAAAGAAAATTTTTCATGATAAGCATTTTGATTATTTCTCATGACAATGGCTAAATACAAACTTTTATCACGCAAATAAGGCAGCTCTGGTAAGTTTTCAATCATTAAAGGAATGATATAAGGACGTACCACATTGTCAAAATAATCTTTTACAAATTCCTTTTGAACGGCATTTAATTTTCGTTCGTTTATTATTAAAACTTTTCTTTTAATTAGCTCCTTATTAATATTATTCCAAATTCGAGCAAATTCACTTTGTTGCTTAAGTACCACTCTTTGAATTTCATCTAAAATGAATTGAGGTGATTCAACTATATCTATATTAGTACTTTTCTTTTTATCAATTAATTCAACCATTCTTTTAAGGGTAGCCACACGCACTCGGAAAAACTCATCTAAATTATTAGAGAAAATACCTAAAAAACGAATTCTGTCTTTTAAAGTAACTGTTGGGTCGTTGGCCTCTTGTAAAACACGGGCATTAAAGCTAAGCCAGCTAATATCTCTTGGTATAAATTCTGCTTTCATTTGCTATCAAATTTTCTGGTAAAATTACCGAATCAAGGATGAAGTAATTTTCCGTTCACAATTTATTAATATTATGGTAATATAGGGCAGATACTGTTGTTAACTACTTGTGCGTTATTTACATAAAATACTACCCATGGACAAAAGACCAATGGAAATATGTATCATAAGTGACCTGCATTTAGGCACTTTTGGGTGTCAGGCAAAGGAGGCCCTTAACTATTTAAAGAGTATTAAGCCTAAAACACTCATTCTAAACGGAGACATTATAGACATTTGGCAGTTTAATAAGCGCTATTTCCCAACAAGCCATATGGCGGTGATTAAGCAAATATTTAGCATGGCCAGTAAGGATACCAAGGTTATTTATATCACAGGTAATCATGATGAAGCCTTACGTAAATATGCCGACTTTGAAATGGGCAATATTCAATTAACCGATAAAATTGTTTTTGAAATTAACGGCGAAAAGAATTGGGTATTTCATGGGGATGTATTTGACAGAACTACTAAAGGCGGTGCCAAAATAATCGCAAAACTGGGAGGCTATGGATATGATTTACTAATACTTATTAATAGTATTTTGAATTGGAGTTTGAAATTAATGGGTAAAGAAAAGATGAGCTTGAGTAAGAGTGTAAAAAATGGGGTAAAAAAAGCAGTTTCTTGGATTAATAATTTTGAACAAACTGCGGCAGAGCTTGCCATTGAAAATAATTATCAATATGTAATTTGTGGGCATATTCATCAACCACAACAACGTGTGGTAACTACCGATAAGGGTAGCGTTACTTATTTAAACAGTGGCGATTGGATAGAAAATTTAACCTCACTAGAATATTATGATAATGCTTGGACTTTATATCATTATGACCCTAAACAATTTGAAGAAGAAAAGGGAACTAAGAAGAATAAAATTATCAATTTAAGAGAAGAGTTAAGTGTAATGACCAAAGAAGTGGCATTTCAAGTGTCCATGTAATTAAGTTCATTCATGAAAATATTTTACGCAATACAGGGAACAGGTAATGGCCATATTAGTAGGGCAGAGCAATTATACCCCTATTTAAAAAACTATGGAGAAGTTGATTTTTTTCTGAGTGGTTCGAATGCGCAATTACAAACACCAATTCCTATAAAATATAAGAGTAATGGCATTAGCCTGCATTATAAGACTACAGGTGGTATGGATTATGGAAAAATTTCAAAATCACTGAGTTTTAATATTTACAAAGAAGCCAAGGCCTTACCCATTGAAAATTACGATGTCATTATTAATGACTTTGAATTTATAACCTCGCTTGCCTGTTCTTTAAAAAAGAAAAAAAGTATTCAATTTGGTCACCAAGCAAGTTTCCAAAGTAAATTAACGCCTAGGGCTAATACCTTTAA
>JBAXWU010000053.1:0-10527 GCA_037128235.1 Chitinophagia bacterium
GTCATTAGAGATTTACGCAATAAAGTATATGATAAAATTATGCATTGGGAAATGCGCCAGTTCGATAAAACACCCATTGGTACTTTAACCACGCGCACCATTAATGATATTGAAAGCATCAATGATATTTTTTCTGATGGGCTTATTCCCATTCTTGCAGACTTACTTACTATTATAGTAACCCTCGCCACTATGTTTGTAATAGATTGGAGATTGACACTTATTTGTTTGATTCCTTTTCCTATTATGCTAGTGGCTACTTACTTTTTTAAAGAAAGTGTTAATAAAAGTTTTATACAAGTAAGAAATGCAGTGGCTGCTTTAAATGCTTTTGTGCAAGAACATATTTCTGGTATGCAAGTGGTACAAACTTTTGCAGCAGAAGAAAAAGAAATGTCCAAGTTTAGTAAAATTAATGAAGGCCATAAGGTAGCGAACGTAAGAGCCATTTTTGCCTATTCGGTATTCTTTCCTGTGGTAGAAGTAGTGCTAGCCTTAAGTGTTGGTTTAATTGTTTGGTGGGTGGCAGGTAATTCTTTAGATGCAGGTTTGTTAGTAGCATTCATTTTATTTTTAAATCAAATTTTTAGACCCCTTCGAATGATTGCTGATAAATTTAACGTGCTACAAATGGGAATGGTGGCGGCCGAGCGCGTATTTAAAGTTTTAGACAATGAAGATATAACCTTGAATGAAGGCACTTATGCGCCTTCAAAAATACTTGGTAAAATAGAATTTAAAAATATATCCTTTGCCTATAACGAGCCCAATTTCGTGCTTCGTAATATTAACTTTACAGTGGAAGCAGGCGAGACTATTGCGCTGGTGGGACAAACAGGATCGGGTAAAACTTCTATTATAAGTATATTGAATCGTTTGTATCCCTATCAATCAGGTAATATATTATTAGATGATCATCCAATAGAATCTTTTGCATTGAATCGTTTGCGCGCTTCTGTAGGTGTGGTCTTGCAAGATGTATTTTTATTTTCAGGTTCGGTCTATGATAATATCACACTGCGCAATACTAGTATTTCAAAAGTGCAAGTATATGAAGCGGCTAAGATGATTGGTATGCACGATTTTATTATGCAACTTCCTGGGGGCTATGATTATCAGGTAATGGAAAGAGGCGCTACTTTAAGTTTGGGTCAACGACAGTTGATAAGTTTTATTAGGGCATTATTATACAACCCTTCTATTTTAATCTTAGACGAAGCCACTTCTTCTATCGATACAGAAAGTGAGCAGCTCATTGAAAAAGCTATTGAAACCTTAATTAAAGGCAGAACTTCTATTGTTATTGCCCACCGCCTTTCTACTATTCGAAAAGCCTCTAAAATTATTGTTCTAGACAAGGGCGAAATAATGGAAATGGGTACGCACAATGAGCTTTTAGCAGTAGGCGGTTTTTATGCAAAATTGAGTGAAATGCAGTTTGCTGCGCAGAAAAAAATGACTGGCGTATAAGACATTGATTTTCAAGTTTTTAGCATCAATTCAAATTTCTATTTTTGCGTAGAATTTCTCTTTAAATTTATTCAAATTCAGATGCTTATTTCCTATCTTTGCAGCAAATTTTGAAATTCGTATGGTCCTTCAGCGCCTTAAACCCCTATTGATAGTCAGTTTCGTAAGTATTTTCTTATTAAATACTGTTACTTTATTTGCGAATGAAAAAGCAGCTGCTGCGAAAGAAGAAGGTAGCTTTAATGTAACCCAAACTATTTTGGAACATATTAAAGATGACCATAGCTGGCATTTATGGGGACATAACACTATTTCTTTACCTGTTATATTATACACACCAGCTGGCTTTGAAGTTTTTTCTTCCGCTAAACTAGTAGACGAACATCATGAGCCAGTTGTATACAAAGGAAAATTTGACTATAAATTAGTAGAAGGCAAAACTAAAATTGTAAATGCGGCGGGTGAAGTGGATGCAGCAGCTAGTAAAAAATTATGGGACTTCTCTATTACTAAAAACGTAGCTAGTTTATTTATATCAGTTATTATTTTATTGCTACTGGTATTAACAGCAGCCGGTGCTTATAAGAAAACGGGTATTACTTCAGCACCCAAGGGACTTCAGTCTTTTATGGAGCCCATTGTTTTATTTGTAAGAGATGAAATTGCACTTCCAAATATTGGGGCCAAGCGTCATGCAAAGTACATGCCTTTTCTATTGACTATTTTCTTTTTAATATTAACGAATAATTTTTTAGGTCTTATTCCTATATTTCCAGGCGGTGCCAATGTGAGTGGTAACATAGCTTTTACCATGACTTTAGCCGTTTGTGTTTTTATCGTGGTAAACTTAAGTTCTAATAAAAACTATTGGGAGCATATCTTCTGGATGCCGGGTATGCATTGGTCTATGAAATTATTTTTAGCACCCATTGAATTAATTGGGGTATTCAACAAACCTATTTCTTTAATGATTCGACTTTTCGCAAACATTACAGCGGGTCATATCTTGGTATTGAGTTTGGTTTGTTTAATATTTATTTTCAAAACAGTATATGCAGCTGCAGTAGCAGTGCCTTTTGTAATATTTATATTCTTGATAGAATTGCTAGTTGCTTTTTTACAAGCTTATATTTTTACCATGCTCACTGCCATGTATATTGGAATGGCATCAGAGGAAGCACATCATGATCATCATTAATAATATTTATAAATTTTTTTTTCAATAACAATTAAAACGTAAAAAAATGGTAGTAGGAAGTGTTGCCGCAATCGGCGCTGGATTAGCTGCTATCGGTGCTGGAATTGGCATCGGTCTAATTGGTAAAGGAGCGGTAGAAAGTATTGCTCGTCAACCAGAAGCAGTGAATGATATTCGTTCTAACATGATCGTAATGGCTGCCTTCGTTGAGGCCGTAGCCTTATTTGCGGTGGTGGTAGCCCTATTGGGGAACGGATAATCTATCAAAAGATTTCCCAAAGTATTATAGGCCCTAGCACAGGGCGAAGGGCCTATAATTTTTTAAACAAAGCGTTGTAGAAAAAGATTTTAAAAAGAAAAGATTTTAGATAAAAAGATTTTACATCATTAAGATAAATTAAGGATTATGTTTTTAGAAATAAACCCATTAGTGTTGCCAGATATCGGATTGGTATTTTGGAACACTGTTGCCTTTCTTGGACTACTTGTTGTATTAGGCAAGTTTGCTTGGAAGCCTATGTTGAAAGCCATCTCTGATAGAGAAAAAGGCATCGAGGATTCTTTAGCCAAGGCAGACAAAATGAAAGCAGATTTAACTGCTATGCAAAATGAAAATGAAACATTGTTAGCTAAAGCGAGAGAAGAAAGAGCTACTCTTATCAAAGAAGCCAAAGAAGCTTCTGAGAAAATGATAGCTGAAGCAAAGGATAAAGCGAAGTCTGAATATGAAAGAATTGTAGCGGACGCACAAGTGGCTATTAATCAACAAAAAAATGCAGCCTTAACAGAAGTTAAAAACCAAGTGGGTAGCTTAGTGGTGGAAGTAGCAGAGAAAGTATTAAGACGCGAGCTTGCTAATAAAACAGAACAAGAAACCTATATTAAGCAATTAGCAGACGGAGTTAAGTTAAACTAAATTTTAAAAAATGCCCAACGCACGTTTAGCAGGTAGATACGCAAAGAGCTTATTAGATTTAGCCACAGAGCAAGGTCAGTTAGAGGCCGTGTATGCAGATATGAAATACATTCATGAAGTGTGCCATGCCAGTAGCGATTTTGTAAACATGTTACGCAGCCCTATTATTAAAGCCGATCAAAAAAATAGTATCATTAATGAAGTGCTTAAAAATAAAGTAGGCGTTTTAACCAATTCATTCACTATTCTATTGGTTAAAAAAGGAAGAGAATTTGAATTACCTGAAATGGCTACTGCTTTTATTGAGCAGTATAATGTCATCAAGGGAATTCATCAAGTTACCTTAACTACTGCAGTGGCAGTTAGTGAGGAAATCAAAAAATCAATTGAGCAAAAAGTAAAATCGGCTTCCCATTTTACAACCATTGAATTAACCACTAAAACAGACGAGAGTTTAATAGGTGGTTTTGTACTAGAGTTTAATAATAATTTAGTAGACGCTAGTATTGCTAGAGATTTAAAAGACATTAAAAAACAATTTTTGAACAACGAGTTCATTAGTAAAATATAAATAATCATACATTAAAATAGACTGTTATGGCGGACATTAAACCAGATGAAATTTCGGCAATTCTTAGACAACAATTAAGCAACTTTAATGCTACTGCGGACCTAGAAGAAGTAGGAACTGTACTACAAGTGGGTGATGGTATTGCCCGTGTATATGGTTTGAATGGGGTAAGAAGTGGTGAGTTAGTTGAATTTGAGAATGGCACTAAAGCCATTGCGCTTAACCTTGAAGAAGACAATGTGGGTGTGGTATTGATGGGTGATAGCAAGGGTATTAAGGAAGGAAATAAAGTAAAAAGAACAGGCGAGATTGCTTCTATTAAAGTAGGGGAAGGCTTGGTGGGTCGTGTTATTAATACATTAGGCGAACCTATCGATGGTAAGGGTCCTATTAAAGGTGAATTATATGAAATGCCATTGGAGCGTAAAGCGCCAGGGGTAATTTTCCGTGAGCCAGTAAAAGAACCATTACAAACTGGTATCAAAGCAATCGATGCCATGATTCCTATTGGACGTGGACAACGTGAGTTAGTCATTGGTGACCGTCAAACAGGTAAGACCGCTATTTGCGTAGATACCATTATCAATCAAAAAGAATTTTATGATGCTGGTAAACCAGTGTACTGTATCTATGTAGCGATTGGTCAAAAAGCATCTACTATTGCTGGTGTGATGAAAACATTAGAAGATAATGGCGCCATGGCTTATACTATTATAGTAGCGGCACCAGCAGCAGATCCTGCGCCACTTCAATTCTACGCTCCATTTGCGGGGGCAGCGATTGGAGAGTTCTTCCGTGATACAGGTCGTCCAGCATTAATTGTGTACGACGATTTATCTAAACAAGCGGTGGCTTATCGTGAGGTTTCATTATTATTACGTCGCCCTCCAGGACGTGAAGCATATCCTGGTGATGTATTCTATTTGCATAGCCGTTTATTAGAGCGTGCTGCAAAAGTTATTGCCAATGATGAAGTAGCTAAAAACATGAACGATTTACCAGCTTCTATCAAGCATTTAGTAAAAGGTGGAGGATCTCTAACCGCCTTACCTATTATTGAAACACAGGCGGGTGACGTATCTGCCTATATTCCTACCAACGTAATTTCTATTACTGACGGACAAATCTTCTTAGAAGGTAACTTGTTTAACGCAGGTATTCGTCCAGCGATTAACGTAGGTATTTCTGTAAGTCGTGTGGGTGGTAATGCGCAAATTAAATCCATGAAAAAAGTATCTGGTACTTTGAAATTAGACCAGGCCTTATACCGTGAGTTGGAAGCCTTCTCTAAATTTGGTGGAGACTTAGATGCAGCTACGAAATCAGTAATTGATAAAGGTGCTAGAAACGTGGAAATCTTAAAGCAAGCGCAGTACAGTCCCTTCTCTGTGGAGAAACAAGTTGCCATTATTTATTTAGGTACGAATGGTTTATTGAAAGAAGTGTCGGTTCGTAAGGTAAAAGAATTTGAAGCACATTTCTTATTGGAGATGACAAATAAATTACCGAATGTACTTGCTGAATTTAAAAAAGGCAACTTACCTGAAGATGGATTGAAGCAAATGGTAGAATTAGCCAATAGCATTATCCCTCAATACAAATAGTATTAGTTAATATTAAATTGATATAAAACCCCGAACTATGTTTGGGGTTTTTTGTTATAAATCTAGTATGGCAGTTATTAAAGTAGAAAATATTAGTAAAAATTTTGGCACACTGAAAGCCGTAGACAATCTCAGCTTTGAAGTAGAGGCGGGTCAGGTCTTTGGCTTTTTAGGCCAAAACGGATCTGGGAAAAGTACCACTATTCGTATGCTTTTATCTTTAATCCACCCTAGTAGTGGAAGTATTGAGCTATTTGGTAAGTCGATACAAAAAAACAGAGCCTCTATTTTAGAAAAAGTGGGTGCTATTATTGAAAGGCCCGACTTATACCCTTATTTAAGTGCTACAGAACATTTACAGTTATTTGCTAAAGTGAGAAAGCAAAAAATTGAAGCGAGTAGAATTATAGATACTTTAACGCAAGTGGGCTTGGCGCATCGTGCTCAGGATAAAGTGCAAACATTTTCATTAGGCATGAAGCAGCGCTTAGGTATTGCTATTGCACTTGTGCATAATCCAAGCTTAATTATTTTAGACGAACCTACCAATGGACTGGACCCTCAAGGAATTGCCGATATTCGAGCACTCATACAACATTTAGCGAAAGAAGAGGGTAAGACGGTCTTTGTTTCTTCTCATTTACTTTCTGAAATAGAACAAGTGGCAAATCAAATATTAATTATACATCAGGGTAAAAAAATGGTGGAAGGGGTAACTAAAGAATTATTAGATCCTGAAAAAAGAATTGTGCAAATTAAAACAATGGATGATGCTAAGGCCTTGGCAATTATTGTAGCAAGCAATTTTAGTCAATATATACTTAGCAGAAAAGAAGGTATTTTTTTAAAATTACCCACTAGTGCCATCCCCATGCTCAATGAAAGCCTTGTCCAGTCAGGGATTGCAGTCTTGGGCATTGAAACCAAGAATTCTTTAGAAGATTATTTTTTACAAATTACTTCAAACGCTTAGCTATGTGGTCGCTTATTCAAATAGAATTATATAAAATATTTAGACGCCCTAGAACCTATATTGCTTTTGGTGCCATAGCGGCACTTATTGTAGTGATTCAATTTGGATTAAAAATTGATGGTGATACTTATGCAGGTTTTCTAATGAAGGACATCAATGATACTTTAACGGTTGATGGTAAAGTATTGAATGGCTATTTAATTTGTTATATTTTATTGCAATTATTATTAGTGCATGTGCCCTTGCTGGTCGCCTTAATTGCTGCCGATATGATTTCTGGCGAAGCCAATTTAGGCACGCTTCGTTTATTATTCAGCACGCCTTATAGTAGAACCCACTGGGTGCTAGCTAAATTTATTGCAGCTAGTATTTATACCATTTTACTTTTAATATGGCTGGCCTTCTTAGCGCTTTTTGTAAGTATGTGGATATTTGGCACCGATGATTTATTTTTAATGAAGTCTAATTATGTAGTATTAATAGAGCAGTCGGATGTTTTGTGGAGATATGTAGGCGCCTTTGTCTTTGCTAGCTTTTCTTTGTTAACCGTTACCAGCCTTGGTTTTCTAATGTCAAGTTTATCAAGTAATTCTATTGGGCCCATTGTAGGTACCATGAGTGCTATTGTTTTTTTTACCATTCTAAGTACTTTAAATATTCCTCTATTCAATCTAGTGAAGCCTTATTTATTCACCACCCATATGAATAACTGGAAAGAATTTTTCGATATTAAAACAAATTTAGACAATGAAGCTATTAGAGGGAGTATTTTAAATATTCCTAAAATTAAAACCTCTATAATAGTACTAACCCTTCATATCATTTTATTTGTAACGGCCTCTGTTATTATTATTAAGAAAAAAGATATACTCAGTTAAGATGCAGCCTAAAAAATCTAAAAATATTGTATGCTACTTTTCGTCTTTCGCCTTCTTTTTATTTATATCGGTCAATACGATGGCGCAAACCGATCCCTTGATAGAAAAAGTAAGTCAAAAGCTAGCGCAGGTAAATGACTATGTAGCGGAAGGGGTCATGAAAACAGATGTTTCTTTTATCAAAGCCTCTTTAGGGAAAGTGAAAGTATATTTTAAAAAGCCCAATTTATTAAAAGTAAAAAAAGAAGGGGGTATTTCCTTATTGCCAAGAGGTGGGGTATCGCTTACTATTAATACTTTATTAAATACAAAACAGTATACCACTATACCTACTGGCAATCAGGTTCTGAATGGTAAGAACCTAACTGTTATAAAGTTAATTCCTACGGACGAGCATTTAGACTGGGTAATTTCTACTTTATGGATTGACCCGGTAGAAGCCCTAGTGTATAAAACTGCTACTACTACTAAGGAAAACGGTAGTTATGAAATTACCATGCAGTATGGCGAGTATGCTAAAGAGGGCCTAGCTAGTAAAATTATTTTTAGTTTTAACACCAAAGATTATAAATTGCCCAATGGTATTACTTTAGAATTTGGAGACGAAGACCCGGCAGCTAAACAAAAAGCGCTTAAAAATAAAAAAGGAACCATTGAAATAACCTATTCAAAATATACTATTAACAAAGGTATACCTAATAATATTTTTTAACTATGCGTAGTTATTTATTTATTTTATTTTTTTCTATTAGTTTGTTAAAGGTCCAAGCGCAGGTAAACAGTACCAATAAAACTTTGGAGACCGCTGTGATGCAATTCAATCAGGCAAATAAAAACCTAAACTATCAAGAATTATATGTGGAATTTGAACAGCTTTATGCTGTTAATAAAACCAATTGGTTGATTCCTTATTATGCAGGAATGACTAGATCTATCATGTGTCTATTGAAAATGGGTGATAAAGATGCCCTAGCCAATGATGCTTTATTATGGGTGGGCAGGGCAAAATCCATTATGGCGAATGACGAAGTGTATTGCGCAGAAAGCTTGGCCTATACTGCAAAGATGTCAGTGAATCCTGCATTGAGGTGGTTAAGCTATGAAGGTAAAATTAAAAAAGCCCTAAATTTTGCTAAGAAGTTGAATCCAAATAATCCTAGGGCCTATGTTTTGGAAGCCAATATCCAACAAAAAATACCTTTTATATTTGGTGGTGGATGTAACTCAGTAAAGCCATTGATTCAAAAAGCAGAATTATGTTTTAATGCCCAAACTAAACTAAATGCACTGCACCCATCTTGGGGTTTTCAATCCTTAGTGCAATTAAAAAAAGCATGTCCTTTTTAAATGCACTTAAATTGTTGTTTAATTTTCGTATAATCTTTCATCAACGGCTCCTGCAAACATTTTAGCACTTATTTTTTTAAGTGGGTTTAAACGCATATCTGTATAGCCCTGTCTTGCATGTATAATTCTAGCACATTCAAATATACTTGCTGTAAATGAACCCGCATCGGCTTTGTTTTTACCTGCAATATCAAAGGCGGTGCCGTGGTCGGGACTTGTTCTAACAATAGGAAGTCCAGCTGTAAAATTGACACCCTCGCCAAAGGCCAATGATTTAAAGGGTATAAGCCCTTGATCATGGTACATAGCAAGTACACCATCAAATTTTTCGTGCGCACCTCTTGCAAAAAATGCATCTGCAGAGTAAGGCCCGTATACTAGCATTTGTTGTTTACTTTCTTTAATGGCAGGTTTGATAATTTCAATTTCTTCTTTACCAATTAAGCCTTCATCACCTGCATGTGGGTTCAATGCTAATACAGCAATGCGTGGGGCATCAATACCGAAATCCTTTTTCAAACTGCTATTTAGAATACTTAGCTTTTGTTTTATTTTATCCTTGGTAATGTGCTTGCCTACTTCTTGTATAGTTACATGTTCCGTAACTAGTGCCATTCTTAAATTATCTGCCACTAGTAACATTAAGTTTTCAATATTACCAAAAGCAGCTTGCAAATAAGGAGTATGCCCACTAAAATTAAAATTAGGAGATTGAATATTTTTTTTATGTATAGGAGCAGTGACTAGTCCGTCTATTTGTTTATTTTTTAATGCAGTAACGGCAGCTTCCAAAGAAATCAATGCATATTTTCCTCCAATTTCAGACGTTTCTCCGGGTGTGATAGCTACTTCTTCTTCCCAGCAGTTCACTAAGTTTACTTGCTTGGTATTTAATTTAGAGAGGTCGGTGGCGGCTGCAAAATTGATGGCATATTCTGGTAGTCCTTTTCTATAAAAATTGATTGCTTTATTATTGGCAAAAACGACCGGCACTATAAAATCTAAGAGGCGGCTATCGGATAGAGATTTAATGATTAATTCAATACCAATTCCGTTTAAATCGCCGCAGGTAAAGCCTATAATTGGTTTTCTGATGTCTGGGTTCATATCCATTTGATTAGGCTGTAAAAGTACGCACAAAAACCTAACTTTGCCTCATGCAATACACGCTAAAAAAATCATTGGGGCAGCATTTTCTAAATGACGCTCAAGTTTGTAAGGATATTCAGGCAGTATTGCTAGCGCAGCCTATTGAGAACTTGCTTGAAGTAGGCCCAGGAGCAGGAGCCTTAACGAAGTATATTCAAGACATTCCCACACAGTCATTTAAAGCCATTGAATTAGACCGAGAAAAAGTAGCTTTTTTAAGTACTGAATATCCTGAACTAAAAGACAAATTAATACTGGCCGATATTTTGGATGCCGCTATTCCTTTTGACAATGATTTTGTGGTGGTGGGTAATTTTCCTTATAATATTTCTACACAAATTGTTTTTAAAATTTTAGAGTGGAAACAGCAAGTGCCCATGATGGTGGGTATGTTTCAAAAAGAAGTGGCAGAAAGAATAGC
>JBAXWU010000054.1:0-10265 GCA_037128235.1 Chitinophagia bacterium
TTTCATAAAAAATTATACCTTGAATTCGCCGGCAAATTAGACTACGCTTATTATTATAACCTAGATGTATACAAAGGCAACGCCAAACAAGGTTTTGGTACCATGGAATTTATATTAAACCTTGGCTATACATTACCCATGGGGCCTAAACTAAAATAATTTTTATTTCCAGCCGCCCCCTAATACCTTATACATATTGGTAATGGCCATTAGTTGATTCTTTTTGGATTCAGCTAATTCTAGCCTTGCAGAAAGAGCATCTCTTTGAGCCATTAGCACTTCTAAATAATTAGCCCTAGCCGACTTAAATAATTCATTAGAAAGCTCTACCGAACTATTTAAGGCGCCCACTTCCTGTGCTTTTAATTGGTAAGCTTTATCTAGGTTTTGGATATTAGATAATTCATTATTCACTTCTACATAACCATTTAAAATAGATTTTTGATAATTGTACAAAGCTTCAATTTGATAAGCGTTGGCATTATTAAATTCAGCCTTAATACCCGCTTTATTTATTATGGGCATGACTAAATCACCTGCTAGTGAATACATTAATGATTGAGGAGTAGTAAATAAGTAACTGGTTTTAAATGCTTGAAAACCCATGCCCCCTGTAATATTTAGCGATGGATAAAATTCAGCCTTAGCCACCTGTACATCACACTTGGTGGCAAACAGTTCTAATTCAGCTTGTTTAATATCAGGTCTATTTTTTAATAAGTCTGAAGGAATACCAACTTGCATGAATTTTGGTATAAGTGTTGTAAAAGCCAACTTATCTCTTTCAATTTTTTGTGGATACCTAGCTAGTAAGAAATTAATCTTATTCTCTGTCTCTGCAATTTTTTGTTGAATACCAAAAGCCATTGCTTGCGAATTAAATACCTGCGCTTCAAATTGCTTCACCGCTAGTTCAGTAACTACAGCAGCTTCTTTTTGAATTTTTACTATTTCTAATGCATTCTTTTGAATGGCAATGGTCTCTTCTATAATACTTAACTGATTATCTAGTGACAATAGTTCATAATATGAACTTGCTACCTCTGCAATTAAACTAGTAGTCACTAAATTTTTCCCTTCAACAGTTTCTAAATACCTAGTAAAGCTTGCTTTTTTAGCATTGCGTAGTTTTGCCCAAATATCGGCTTCCCAACTAGTCTCAAAACCCAAGGCGATATTGGGTAAATTTTCAGGCACCAATTGGCCAGGTGTTATATCTGCACTCGCATCTCCTGCTCCATTAGAGGTATAACGCCCAACTTTACTCAAACCCAAATTAGCTCCTAGTGCAAAGTTGGGTAACAACATGCCATTTTTTTGTTTCACTTTATTACTAGCCACTTCAATTTCTTGAAGCGTCAATAGTACATCATAATTATTTTTTACAGCGGTATCAATAAGGGCTACTAAATATTTATCTGTAAAAAATTCTTTCCAATTAATATTAGCAGTATTTATACTGTCTTTACTACTGTCTTTATTAGTTGTATAATTTAAAGGCAGTTTACTCGTATCAGTTGCCTCCATTACAATAGGAGATTTACAACCTATATACAATAAGCTTACTAATAAAATTACAATGCTATAATGGCTTTTAAATATTTTCATCTTAATTAATTTCTTCAGTTAATGGGTTTTCCTCTTCGTCTTCAATTAATAAATGTCTTTCAGATATGCGCGCAAAAATATAGTACAGGCCCGGTATAATTAATACTCCAAATAGGGTTCCAAATAACATACCCCCTGCTGCTGCTGCTCCAATAGTTCTATTACCTATTGAACCCGGACCCGTTGCAAAAACCAATGGAATTAATCCTGCAATAAAAGCAAAAGAAGTCATTAAAATAGGTCTTAATCTTATAGAAGCACCTGCAATAGCTGCTTGAAATACAGTCATACCGTCTCTATGTTTTTGCACAGCAAATTCTACAATTAATACTGCGTTTTTACCTAATAAACCAATAAGCATTACCATGGCTACTTGCGCATAAATATTATTCTCTAAGCCTAATAACTTAAGAAAGAAAAAGGCGCCAAATATTCCTGTTGGTAAGGATAAAATAATAGGAAAAGGCAAGATGAAACTTTCATATTGTGCTGCCAATAATAAGTATACAAATATCAAGCAAATTAAAAATATATAAATGGCTTGATTACCTTGTCTAACTTCATCTATAGAAATACCTGCCCAATCAATTCCAAAACCTCTAGGTAATTTATTCTTGGCAACTTCTGTAATAGCAGCAATAGCAGCTCCACTACTATAACCTGGCGCAGCTCCTCCGCTTATCTCAGAAGAGTTATACATATTATGTCTTGTAATTTCTTCTAAACCATATACTTTATTGACCGTCATAAAGGCTGAATAAGGAACCATTTCACCACGATCATTTTTTACATATAGTTTCAAAATATCCTGAGGCAAGGCCCTGTATTCTGGTAAGGCTTGTACCATTACTTTATACTGACGATCAAATTTGATAAAACTACTTGCATAGTTACTTCCAATTAAAGTAGATAAATTATTCATTGCATTATCAATGGTAATACCTTTTTGTTGCGCCTTCTCATTATCTACTTTTAAAATGTATTGAGGAAAACTAGCATTGTAAAAGGTAAATACAGAGCTCAATTCAGATCGCTTATTTAATTCCTTAGTGAATGCTTGGCTCACTTCTTCCATTTTTTTATAATCCCCAGTTCCAGTTTTATCTAAGAGACGTAACTCAAATCCTCCAGCAGCTCCATAACCAGGCACTGCAGGCGGAGGGAATAACTCTATTTTTGCCCCTTTAATATCCTTTGTCTTTTCTTCTAATTCCTTCATCACTTCTTCCACAGAGTGTTTTCTATTGCCCCAGCTTTTTAAATTAATTAAACAAGTACCAGAACAAGCTTCTGTACCTTCTGTTAAAATTTCATAACCTGCAATGGTAGAAACAGATGCTATGTCTTCCATGCTATTCGCTACTTTTTGAATTTGTCCTAAAACTTCATTGGTTCTCTCAAGTGTTGATCCTGCAGGTGTAAGTATAATAGCATAAAATACCCCTTGGTCTTCATTAGGAATAAACCCAGAAGGAATTTTTGAACTTAAGCCCCAAGTAGCAAAACAAAAAGCTACTAGTGTTAGAATAGTAACTACTCTTCTATTCACAATAAGAATAAGTAATTTTTTATACTTTCTTAATACATTGGCAAAACCATTATTAAATTTTTCTAAGAAATTGTTTAACCAATTTTTTGTTTTATGAACACCATGTGTATTTTTTAGTAAAGTAGCACATAATGCGGGTGTTAATGTTAATGCAATCACCCCCGATAAAATAATGGAAGTTGCCATGGTTACAGAAAACTGCCTATAGAATATACCTACAGGCCCTGGCATAAAGGCAACAGGTATAAATACAGCAGCCATGACCAGTGTAATAGCAATAATAGCTCCACTAATTTCAGACATAGCGAGTTCTGTGGCAGAAGTAGGATCTAAATTATTTTCTTCCATTTTGGCGTGCACTGCTTCTACCACCACAATGGCATTGTCTACCACAATTCCAATAGCTAGTACCAAGGCAAATAATGTAATTAAGTTAAGCGTGATACCAAAGAATTGCATAAAGAAGAAAGTGCCAATTAAAGACACCGGAACTGCAATGGCTGGAATAAGCGTCGATCTCCAATCGCCTAAAAATATAAATACGACTAAACTTACAAGCAAGAAGGCTTCAATTAAAGTATGTATAACTTTTTCAATGGAGGCGTCTAAGAAATTAGAAACGTCATAACTAATTTCGTATTCCATTCCCTTAGGGAAAGAACTTCCCTTAATTTCTGACATTCTTTTTTTAATATTATCAATAACTTTACTAGCATTTGATCCATAAGATTGCTTAATCATTATAGAGGCAGCTGGTCTTCCATTTAGTTTGGAATATAAGTCATAATAAGTACTTCCAAATTCTACATTCGCTATATCCTTTATACGTATTGCTTGTCCATCGGGGCTTGACCTAAGAATAATATTTTCATAGCCCTCCTTTGAATTAAACCTACCTGGATATTTTAATACATATTCAAAGCTTTGTGCTTTTTTACCAGAGCTCTCTCCTGTTTTACCAGGTGCTGCTTCTAAATTTTGTTCGTCCAATGCTTTTAAAACTTCATCTGCAGAAATAGAATAGGCTAGCATTCTATCGGGTTTTAACCAAATTCTCATAGCATATTCTCTGTTACCTAATATATCTGCAAAACCCACACCATCTATTCTTTTAATTTCCGATAAAACATTAATATCGGCATAGTTATACAAAAAATTTACATCTAAACTTGTGTCCTTACTATATAGGTTAATATACATAAGCATACTAGACTCTTCCCTGGTAATTTTCACCCCTTCTCTTACTACTAATGGTGGTAACTTATTAATAACAGCGGCCACCCTATTTTGCACATTCACGGCAGCAATATTCGGGTCGGTACCTAATTCAAATATAACCTGTATAGAAGTTACGCCGTCATTACCCGCATCAGAGGCAATATATTTCATACCCGGCACTCCATTAATGGCTCTCTCTAAAGGAATAACCACTGCCTTAATCATTAACTCAGCATTGGCTCCTGGATACTCAGCAGTAATATTTACTTTAGGCGGAGATATAGCTGGAAACTGCGTTACAGGCAATTGAATAATAGCTATTGCTCCCAATAGTGTTATGATAACAGAGATAACAATGGATAATACAGGCCTCTTTATAAACTTATTGAACATATAATTTTTTGTTTGTAGGTAAAACGCTTATTTATTGATTTGTGCTATTGCTTTTTCAGCTGCAATAAATTCCGTTTTAATTTTATCATCGTCTTTAACGGTTTGAATACCTTCTAAAAGAATTTTATCATTTACAGATAATCCGGATTCAATCACATAAATATTAGAAAGTTTCTGTTTAATTGTAATGCCTCTTGATTTTACAATATTATTAGCATCTACTACAAATACATAAAATTTATCTTGTATTTCGTAAGTGGCTTTTTGAGGAATCACTAATGCATTTTTTAAATCAACTGAAAGTTGCACTTTTCCTGTTTCGCCATGTTTAAGCAATAATTCTGGGTTAGGGAACTTTGCTCTAAATGCAATACTACCGGTATTCTTATCAAACTCTGCTTCAATAGTTTCAACTTGCCCTTTATATTTATGCGGCATATTATTCGCTAAAAACAAAGTGGCATTATTTTTATGTTCGTTTTTTAATCTTGATTTATAATCTAGGTATTCCGCTTCTGAAACATTAAAATAAGCATACACCGATTTATTATTAGACAAAGTGGTAAGTAAAGTACCTTCATCAATTAAACTCCCCATTTTAAATTTTAATCTATCAATAGTGCCTGCAAAAGGTGCTCTTATTTTAGTATAGGTCACGTATAATTCAGCAAGATTTTCATCAGCTTTCACCTCATCTAGCTTTGCAACAGCCATTGAAAGCTCATTAGGAGAAACTATATTTTTCTCTGCTAATTTTTTTACATTCTGTAATTCTAACTCCCCTTTTTTTACATTGGCTTTGGCTTTAATAAGCTCGGCTTCATATTCTCTGGGTCTAATGGTAAATAGAATCTGGCCTGCATTCACATGCTGTCCCTCATCTACATTAATACTTTCAATAAAGCCTTTTACTTTGGCACGTATTTCAATATTTTGAACAGATTGAATTTCTGCTACATAGTCTTTGGTAAAAGAGGTATCCATTAATAAAGGACTAGTAATTGTATACTTACCCTCTTCCAATTTTTCTTCTTTTTTGGAGCTACAGGCTGTAAATACTACAGTACTTAAAAGCGCAGCGAACAGGATTGTTTTATTCATATCATTATATATTTTGAAAATGGACTTTATCTAATTGTGTAATAAAAATAGTAAATACTAAATTTTAATTTAATCAATTAAAAAACGAGAAGTAGTTAATGCTGTTAAAATATAGCTATTAACAAAAGAAGTAATTAAAGTCTAAATGCGCTAATAAAAATAAATAGCGGACTGTGTAAATAGAAAAGATACTTATTGGACCATATCTTACTTAAAAAGGTAGCACTATAATAGTCTACTATAGATGAAATATTTTTTGAACTCGTTTTTTGAAGAGCAATCAATTTGCGTTCAAAATCGTTGATATCATCATCAGCCTCTGATGCAAAATAATTATCATTGAAAGATAGGTCGGCTTCGATTAAGTTTTGAATAGGAATGCTTTGCTTTTGACTTATCTTAAACTCATGCGTATTCATTGTCCCCTTTGAATAAGTACTATGGGGGTTAATAATACCAATAGCGAAGCAAAAGAAGAAAATGAGTTTTTTCATAGCCGGGTCAAATATACGAAGACTAGACTTAAAGCAGATTACTTTAACAATTAATATACTAAGCAGGCAAGGTTTTCTTATACTTTAGGTACTCCTTTTTGGCATCTTTAATAAATGCCTCCTCAGAGCTTGCATGGGTAAATTTATATGAAATCCTGTTTTTGTCTACCGTTTTACCCTTTATTTGATTGGGGTAATGTTGAATTGAAAATTTCATTAGTTCCACAATTAAAGGAATAGTGCTTATGCCCTTTTCAGTTAAAGTATAAATAAATACTTTTTTATTGGTGGGGTGGTTGTTTTTTTCAATTAAACCATCTAATACCAATTTCTTTAAACGATCGGCTAAAACCCTAGTGGCAATTTTTTCACGATTGTCCATTAATTCTTTATAGGTACACTTTTTTAAAAAAAGCATATTTCTAATAATAATAAGCGACCATTTGTCGCCTAGAACATCTAAGCCAGTGGCGACAGAACAAATGGAGCGAAATTTAGTTTTTAACATAGGGGAGATTTCGATAAAGTTAACTTAATACCTGTAGTTTTAATTTATTGTGGAGTCATTTACATCAGATTTACATGAATGGTTTCTACAAATACCAAAGTAATTACTTTTATATATAGTTTAAAAAAATATAAGCGTCAACTATTTTGACAATTCTATGACAAAACTCACAGATTAAACAAGGAATAGATAAGGATAAGCTAAGGATTAGATAAGGCAATTACTAGAATATAGTCTACGGTAGACTAGGCTTAAGTAGTTCGAATAGGCGCTGGTGGAGTTACTTTCTTACCTTGAATACTTGTATCTTCCATCTTAATACATGAAAAAAACAAGATAGAAATAAGTAGAAATGTTGCAAATAATTTAAATTTATGCATAAGGCTTGTTTGAAATTTAAATAAATTATTAGTAGCATTTTTCATAATTCAAAATTATAAAAAATTATTCATCATGAAAACAAAATATTTTTTACCCTTTTTAATCTTAACATTTTTTTATAGTCTTTTAATAAGCTGCTCTCCTAGCTCCACTAGCCCTAAAGAAGGTTTTATAGACGTAAAAGGCGGTAAGGTATGGTACCGTATTAATGGCACAGGTACTAAGCCTGCGCTTCTTTTACTACATGGTGGGCCTGGCTCATCTAGTTATGGCTTAGAAAATTTAAAGGAATTAAGCAATGACCGCCCAATTATTTTTATTGACCAACTGGGCTGTGGCAGGTCTACCAGAATTACCGATACCTCTTTAATGACTATTGAAAATTATGTAGAACAACTTGAGCAAATTAGAACTGCTCTACATCTTGAAAACTTTTATTTGTATGGCCACTCTTGGGGAACCATGCTAGGCATTGATTATTATATTAAATACCCAAAGCATATAAAGTCAATTATATTTAGTAGCCCCTTATTTAGTACCACCATGTGGACCAAGGATGCAGATACTTTAATTGCTTCTCTGCCCGACTCTATTCAAAAAAATATTAGAGTAAACGAAAAAAATAAAACCTACGATAACGCTACTTATCAAGATGCAGTAACCCTTTACTATAAAAACTTTTTAAGAAGAACGGAAAGAACAAAAGGACAGGCCGATACCGCTAAATTATTTTCAGGCTCTAATGTATATGAATTTATGTGGGGACCTAGCGAGTTTACAGCCACTGGTAATTTATTGAAGTATGACCGCTTAGCATTTCTTGCTAATATTAAAGTGCCTACCTTATTAGTAGCAGGTGAATTTGATGAAGCAAGGCCTAGCAGCATTCAACATTTTCAAACCATGATTCCTGGTTCGGAATTTAAGATGATTAAAAATGCAGGTCATGCAACCATGCAAGATAATAAAGTAGAATATTTAGCAACCCTTAAAGCCTTTTTAGATAAGGTAGATAAGCTGCAGTAATAAAATTATTACACTTATTTAATTAAATTTATTACACTTATTTAATTAAACCGTAAACCAATACTTGATTAGAGAAGGTAGCTAAATAAACTCGGCCATTAGCAATAGTGGGTGAACAAAATTTGGCAAAAGAAGGAACATAGTCGCCAGGGTTATTATTACTATTCCATAATTCTTTGGTAATATCATTAGCATCAAAGGCTCTTAGTATGCCTTTCATAGTTCCATTTTCTGCATCGCCAGCACTGGCGTAAGAGGCCCATACAATGCCAGTACCCGCTTTTCCATTATCAGAGGAAACCGATATCATTGCCCCTGTTTGCCCTGAAGGACCCGGTGCTGTAGAAAATGTTTGATTGGTATTAAAACTATTTGCAGCTCTATCAAATTCAATGGCTCTTAACCTATCGTTTTCAGACCATACATAAGCATACTCTTTAGTAGCCCCTTTGTAATAAGCTGGCTGACAATGTAAATTGCCGTTAATTCTAATAGTTTGTTTGATATTATTAAAATTAGCTGAATAACCCCCCATATTATCTTTGTCTAAAATATATAAGTTACCATCCTTGGCGCCGGTAAAATAAATATTGCTATTAGGTACTAACATAGAACCCATCACGCCATAGTCGGCATCTGTTTTATTCATTTGTAGATAATTATTGGGCGTAAAATAACTGGTAATTTTTAAAGAAGAATTTGAAGACGGTGTTAACTTAACAGCACTCTCCGACCTTCCCGATAAATTTTCTGGAAAAATACTGGCAATACTTTCTGCTGTGCCATTACCTGGGATAACACTATAAGGGCTGGGTGTGCCCACTGTTCCATTACCTGTTACTATATATAAGTTGCCGCTCTCATCGGCTGCAATGCCCATGCCGCTTTGCCAGATACCTCCCTCTTCTCCATCGGGTGTAGTATTGTACACATATTGTTGTTGTAAATTTTTTGCATCATAGCCTAATACCCATCCATGAAAAGGATTTAAATCGCAATGCGATGCATAAGATATATACACCACGCCGTTTACTAATACTAAACCCTGTCTTTGATTATTTCTAAGTGGGTCAAAAGATACTTTATCATTATTACTTCCATCTCCCTTACCCGCAACTTGTGCTATTATTTCAACAGGGCTATTTAATTTTTCATTACCTGTGGTTAAATCAACGGCATGTAAATGTTGTTTAAATATTAATCCGTCTGTACTTCTTGCTACAAAATAAATAGTTTTAGTAATTGAATCAATGACTGGTGAACCAATAATACCAATATTAGCAGTAATATTTAAATAAGGGGTACACCAAGACGATTTTACGTCACTAGCCATTGTCGTTCTCATACCATTTACGGTATAATTTTTTTTCCAATATAAATTGCCATTATCCCCATCAAAAGCATATAAAGTATTGCTTACTGTGGCTACAAATACTACGTTGTGCTTGGCCCCACTTATTTCAAAATTACCCATGACCAAGGGCTGTGCATATACTTCGTCATCCACTAATAATGAAAAAAGCTTTCTAAATTGAGTGGCATTCACCGTAGTTGTATTTAAAACTGTTTCATTACTATTATGGCCTGTTCTGCCATTATCATTGTGTTGTGTGGTAACAGATATATGTTGTAGATTAGTGTTAGCAATAATATTGGTAGTAGTGTCTACAGGAATTTTAGTAATAGGTATATCTACTAAAGATTGTGTTTTTTTACAAGCACTAATTAAAACAAAAATAAGTAGTAAAGAGAAAAAAGAGAATCTATTTTTTGATGAATACATTGTAAAACTTTGTTGAAGAATTATTCTAGATTTGAAATATAAAATTAAGAAATTAAATTGCTAATAAATAATAAATACAGTAAATAATTAATACGGTTTAATATGACAAACTCAAGAAGAAATTTTATGAAGCAAGCCGGCGCCTCTATTGGTGCTTTAAGTTTACCTAGTTTATTACAGGCCGCACCTGTAGATAATATAAAC
>JBAXWU010000055.1:0-10040 GCA_037128235.1 Chitinophagia bacterium
AATATTTTGCAGTGGTTAAACGAAGCGCACCCCCATTGGATAAATTATATTGTTGTTGCACTAAGCCTTTACCGAATGAACGCTGTCCTACAATAGTGGCGCGGTCCCAATCCTGTAATGCACCTGCCAATACTTCGCTGGCCGATGCAGAAGTTTCATCCATTAAAATAGTTAGAGGGCCTTCTTCAAAAAGCCCTTCTCTTTTACTAAAATAATCTACCCTAGGAGAATTGGCTCCTTGCGTATATACAATTAATTTATTACCACTCAATACTTCATCTGCAATGGCCACTGCTTCTGAAAGTAGTCCACCTCCATTACCTCTCAAATCAATCACCAATGATTTAATGCCTTTTTGTACTAAAGAATCTAAAGCTTGCATAAAGGCTTCATAGGTTCTGTCTGCAAATTTGTTAATTTTAATATATCCTACTGTGGGGCTTATTAAATAAAAAGCATCTATGGGCGAAACCGACACATTATCTCTTGGAATAGTTATGGAAATTTGTTTACCCTCTCTAGCTATTAATAATTTTACACTTGTATTAGAAGGTCCTTTAATTTTTTTTCTAATATCTTCAGACTCCCATTTTTTGCCCGATAATTGTATGCTATCATCGGCTTTTAACAATATATCTCCAATTTGCATTCCAACTTTAGCGGCTGGCCCTGCTTTTATAACATATGAAACAAAGATGCTATCTCTGAACTGCATAAATTCAATACCAATGCCTTTAAAATTGGGTTGCAATTGTTCATTCACTTCTACTAAATCAGTAGGCGGTATATATAAAGAGTGAGGGTCTAATTGAGATAGATAATAATTAGCCAAATGATTACTCGCACTATCGGTATCTAATTTATCAACATACTTAGATTGTATTAATTGCAAGATTTCTTGCATAGGATCTTTTGGTCCAGATCTAAAAACATGTAAGGGTAAACTTCCATTAAAAAACACCCCTATTACCACACCCATTATTACCAAAAAGGCATAAAAAAGCGGGCTGTACCAATTTGATTTATTTTTTTCTTGCATGCTAGTTTTATTCGGGCTAAAATTACACTAAAAAGGCTATTTTCACACACAAGATTATTAACTATGGCGAAGAATTATATTATTGCAGACAGCGGCGCTACCAAATGCCAATGGACCATTGTACAAACTAATAAGAAAACCACTGTGCAAAGTATAGGCATCAGCCCCTATTTTCTGAGCGCTGTTCAAATTCAAGCAATAGTAGAAAAAACTTTTAAAAATAAAATTAAACTAGACGCCGTTGACGCAGTTTATTTTTATGGCACAGGCTTAAGTAATCCTCAAAACGTATTACAATTAAAAAAAGCGTTGAAAGCTGTTTTCACAAAAGCAAAATTAGATATTCAAACCGATTTAGTAGCTGCTGCAAGGGCTACTTGTCAAAATGCAAAAGGAGTTGCCTGTATTTTAGGTACGGGTTCTAATACAGGTTTTTATAATGGCAAAAAAATTACGAAAAATAGCCCCGGTCTTGGGTATGTATTAGGTGATGAAGGCAGTGGTGCTTATTTAGGAAAAAAAGTAATTCAATATTATTTATATAAAACCTATGATGAAGATTTAATGTCAAGGTTTGAAAAGAAATTTGCTACTTCTAAGGATGAAATATTAAATAATGTATACAAAGAGGCTACTCCAAATAGATACCTTGCCAAGTTCACAGAATTTTTAGTAGAAAACAGAGGGCATTATATGATTGAAAATATTATCGAAGATGGCTTGAACGATTTTTTCTATGCTCATATAAATAAAATGAATGAAGCCTGGTTACATCCTATTCATTTTATTGGCAGTGTAGCCTTTGGCTTTAAAGACATTATTAAGCAGTTGGCCTTAAGTTATGAGATTGAACTGGGCAATATTGTTAAATCTCCGATGCAAGGGCTTATCACGTATCATCAAAAAAATAAATAGCTTTTTAATTACAGCTGGCTAAGTATATGCATGATATAGAACCTCATTATCATTGGCGCCATTTATACATGGCAGAAGAAGATCCAAAATCTATTTTTTTTGGGCGTACTTACAGCGAGTTTGAATTTTCTCAAGCCGTCTATAATTATTTTATACATCCCCAGTGGGATGAGTTCGGCAGTAAAACATTATACCTGAAAATTCTTTTTGTAGACTATGACTTACAATTTGCTATTATTGAAATGATTGGCGAATGGAACGACGCTATTGAGAACGATATTATGGAATTAAAAAGAGAAGTCTTAGATAAATTAATGGAAGAAGGTATTTTTAAATTTATTATGATAGCCGAAAGCGTTTTTAACTTTCATAGTGGCGATAAAGACTATTACGAGGAATTATACGACGAAGTAGCAGACGAAAATGGCTGGGCCGTTTTAATTAATTTTCACCAAGGTGCCCAACACGATTTTTTACTCAGAAAATTAAACCGCTACATTGAACTAATGGAAATACCTGCTTGGCGAATATTCAAGCCCGAAGACTTTTTTCAACTCATTGATGATAAAATTTCCAATAGATTAATAGACTAAGTCCTCATAGGCGCCCTGCAACTCGTTATAGGCATGATTGTCCTTGGCCAATTTAGCCGCCGCCATCCCTTTTTCATACCAAATAATAGCCTGCTCTTTTTGACCCATTCGCTCAAGGCATTTGGCAAAATGATAGTAGGAGCCAATATAATCAGGGGAATCTGTAAGCACGGCTTCTAGTAAATCAAGGGCCTTGGGGTCCTCCCCTAATTTAATATATTCCATGGCCAGGGCATGTCTTAAAAAGTTATCCTTAGGTTGTTGATTTAAAAACTCAATAATTCTTTCTATTCGTTGCATCTTGACTTATATTTGCATTAGTTGCATAGACAACTAACAATTTAACAAAATTAGCGATCATGAAAATCTTAGTTTGTATTAGTAAAACACCCGATACGACTGCTAAAATTGCCTTCACCGAAGGTAGTACAAAGTTCGATGAAAATGGAGTGCAGTGGATTATCAACCCTTATGACGAATGGTATGCTTTAGTGAAAGCCATTGAATTAAAAGAGAACGACGCAAGCACTATTATTCATTTAGTTACAGTGGGCATAGCAGATGCTGAGCCTATTATTAGAAAAGCATTAGCATTAGGTGGTGACGAAGCCATTAGAGTGAATAGTAATAGTAATGACTCTTTTTATGTAGCCAAACAAATTGCTGCCATTGCCAAAGAAGGTAATTATGAACTCATTTTTACAGGTAAAGAAACCATTGATTACAATAGTGCTTCTATTGGATCGATGTTATCGGCTCTATTAGATATACCTTTTGTTTCTCTTGCGAATAAATTGGATTTGAATGAAAACACAGCCACTGTGAGAAGAGAAATTGAAGGTGGAGAAGAAACCTGCGAAGTGAATTTGCCCGTAGTGATAAGTTGTCAAAAAGGGATGGCTGAACAAAGAATTCCCAATATGAGAGGCATTATGGCAGCCCGCACTAAACCTTTGAAAGTAGTAGAACCTATTGAAGCTATCGCTAGAACAAGTATCAAAAAATTTGAAACGCCAGTAGCAAAGTCGGGCGTGAAATTAGTAGACCCTGCGAATATGGATGAATTAGTAAAATTATTAAAAGAAGAAGCAAAAGTTATTTAACAGCATTAAAAAATTATTCTATGGTACTAGTATATATAGATCAGGCCGATCAACAAATTAAAAAGTCTTCCTTAGAAGCCATGTCTTATGGCGCAGCCATTGCAAAACAATTAGGCTGCGATGTTGCCGCCTTGGTTTTAGGCACGGTGCAAGATAACCTTGCAGACTTAGGAAAGCATGGTGCCCAAAAAGTGTATCATCTAAAAAATGAAAGCTTGAATAGTTTAGATGTGAAATTACATTCTACCTTAATTGCGACTGCTGCTAAAAATGTGAACGCCACTGTCGTTGTTTTTGCACATAATATAAATGGTAAGGCCATTGCGCCAGCTGTAGCTGTAAAATTAGAAGCAGGTATAGTAACGGGTGCTTCTAGTTTACCCAATACAGAAAATGGTTTTGTAGTCACTAAAACTGTTTTTTCAGGCAAGGCCTTTGCCTCTATTCAAATTGAAACAGCTATTAAAGTTATTGCCATTAATCAAAATAGTTTTGGCCTAGTTGATTATGATAATGTAGCTATTATAGAAGAAATAAATATTTCAGTACCTGCACCTTCTATTAAAATTACTAAAGTAGATAAAATTGAAGGTGAGATCCCATTAACAGAAGCTAGCCTAGTGGTAAGTGGGGGTCGTGGTTTAAAAGGACCTGAGCATTGGAATATTTTATTAGATCTTGCCAAGGCTCTTGGTGCCTCTACCGCTTGTAGCCGCCCTGTATCAGACTCAGATTGGAGACCTCACCATGAACATGTGGGTCAAACAGGTATTCAAATTGCCCCTAATTTATATATAGCTATTGGTATTTCAGGTGCCATTCAACATTTGGCAGGGGTGAATAGAAGTAAAACTATTGTAGTAATTAACAAAGACCCCGAAGCACCCTTTTTTAAAGCGGCCGATTATGGAGTCATTGGAGATGCCTTCGAAGTGGTACCTGCACTTACTGCTGCTGTTTTAAAATCAAAAGCAGCTAATTAAAATATTAGAGCGATCTTAACTGACCTCCATCTACTGGTAAGTTTATTCCATTAATAAAGCTAGCTTCCGGACTGCATAAAAATCTTACAGCAGCAGCTAACTCTTCTGGTTCGCCTAATCTTTTAATGGGAATACTCTTTTCAATATTTTTAGAAATTTCTTCGATAGATACCCCCGCTTTTTCTGCTCTATTAGAAAATAAATATTTTAATCTTTCCGTACTCGTAAAGCCAGGCAATACATTATTGACTGTTATACCCCATTGCCCCAATTCTCTTGATAAAGTTTTAGCCCAGCCCGCCATACCTGCGCGAATGGTATTAGATATGCCTAAATCATCTATGGGTTCTTTAATAGACACTGAAAGAATATTAACAATCCTGCCAAAATGAACCGCACGCATACCTGGAAGAATTAGCTGTACCATTTGATGCGCATGCAATACATGAGATTCAAAAGCAAATTTTAAATCATCTACACTTGTTTCAAATAAAGGACCTGCAGCAGGACCTCCGGTATTATTTACTAGTAAATGAACCGTTTTTATTTTTTCTAAAAATTGAGTAATTGTTTTTTTAGTCTCTATTAAATTTTGAGTGTCAATAATTAAATAACTATGTTCTTGCGCTAAAGGTGTAGGCAAATTACCAACAACTTGCTTTAGCTTTTCTTCTGTTCTAGCATAAACAATAACAGTGGCACCTGCTGCTGCTAAAGCTATAGCGCATGCTGCACCAAGCCCTTGTGATGCGCCTCCTACTAATGCTATTTTATTTTGTAAAGGATACATTGTATAATTTTAATGGATGACTAGGAACTCAATTTTGCATAATCTTCTCTAACAGGATTAAATACATCTATAATATCGCAATCGGTAATGCTTTTTCCTGAATGCACCGTATTAGAAGGAATGATAAATAAATCACCTGCCCTTAATAAATAAGGTACCCCCTCCACCGTTAATTCAAAATCTCCCCGAACAATATGTGTTACTTGTTCATGAATATGTTGATGGGCTGGCAAAGTATACCCTGCTTTTGAATGCACAAAGGACCAGGTCATGGACTCACTATGAATTAACTTTGAGTCAAATCCAGCACATAATTGAACAGGCTGAATAGTGGATAATTGTATGGATTTCATAAGTTTTATTTATTATTCACAATTTAATACTTCTATTAAAAATAGGCCTTAAAAGATTTAATTTTTAATTAACTTTGAATGGCAAACCAACCTATGCAGAAAATTGAACTTGAAATAGTGGCATTATCCCATAGCATCACCCAATCTAACTCCTATGCAGTTATTTTAGGAGAGGTGAACGGGCTGCGCCGATTACCCATTGTTATTGGAGGATTCGAAGCCCAGGCTATTGCAGTGGCATTGGAAAATATGCACCCTTCTCGCCCACTCACGCACGACTTAATGAAAAATTTTATGACTGCTTTTGATATTCAATTGCAGGAAGTATATATATGCGACTTACAAGAAGGTATTTTTTATTCCAAATTAGTTTGCTTCACCGCCAATGACACTATTGAAATTGATAGCAGAACCAGTGATGCACTTGCCCTAGCTGTTCGATTTGGTTGCCCTATATATGTGTACTCTAATATTTTGGAACAAGCAGGACTAGAAAATGAAAGCGCAGAAAAAAATATTAGCCCAACCGCTGTTGCCGCTGAACCAGTGGCCAATGATTTAACAAATATGTCTTTGGTTGAATTAAATAAATTATTACAAGAAGTTTTAGAACAGGAAGACTATATCCGCGCTATTGATATTCGGGATGAAATCAATAAGAAAACTGCGCAAAAGAAATCATAGCTAATGATTCAATTTTCTCCTTGCAAAATTAATTTAGGCTTATCTATCTTAGAAAAAAGAGCAGATGGTTTTCATGCATTAGAAACTGTATTTTATCCTGTAGCCCTTCATGATATTGTAGAACTCGTTCCCGCAAAATTATTTGCCTTTACACATACCGGTATTTCTATTCCAGGCGAGGCTTCTACTAATTTATGCGTCAAAGCCTACCAATTATTAAAAGCCGACTACCCACAGATAGGTGATGTTAAAATACATTTACATAAAAACATTCCCATGGGTGCAGGTTTAGGCGGAGGGTCTGGCGATGGAACGACTGTTTTAAAAATACTCAATACTTTATTTAATTTAAATTTATCTAAAGAACAGCTGCTAAACTACGCTGCACAACTTGGAAGCGATTGTCCTTTTTTTATATTCAATGAAGCCTGCCATGCCACTGGCAGAGGAGAAATATTAGATCCCACTTCAATTGACTTAAGTGGGTATACTATTGCTTTAGTTCATCCTGGTATTCATATTGCTACGTCTTGGGCATTTCAACAATTAAGCCCTTGTGTAAAAGAAAAATCTATTGCTACTATTATTAAGCAACCCATTGAAACTTGGAAGGCGGAATTAATCAATGATTTTGAAGCCCCTGTATTTAAGGCAAACCCACTATTAGAAAATATCAAAAATAATTTATACAGTCAAGGCGCTATCTATGCAAGTATGAGTGGTTCGGGTAGTTCACTATTTGGTATTTTCCCTAAGGGAACCAAGATAGAGTCCCCTGCACTGGAATCTTCAGTAAGAGTCAATCTTATTTAATCTAGATTCAATTTTATCAAGTGATTTAGTTTTTGATTACACTTGTCAATTCATTTAAAAAATAATTGCTAACGTTCGTTATTTTATATATTTCAACTAATTGGTTTAATTCTTTAAACAATATTAAAGGTTAATAAATTTATTGAGATTCTGCTTTAAAAAATCCTTGTTTTTTCGTAATTTCAAACGAACCGCTAATCGAATAGGGTTTCCCTAAAAACAACTGGTTGTAAATGACGAAAAAAGAACAATTAGGATTATACGATCCTGCTTTTGAACACGACGCTTGTGGTATTGGATTTGTTGCGAATATCAAAGGTGTAAAATCACATCAGCATGTAATTGATGGATTAACTATTTTAGAAAATATGGAACACCGTGGCGCCTGCGGTTGTGAAATTAATACCGGCGATGGAGCAGGTATCATGATTCAAATTCCACATGAATTTTTCTTTGATGAATTATTACAACAAGGTATTCACCTACCCGACTTAAATGAATATGGTGTTGGATTTATATTTTTCCCTTCCGATAAATCAATGGTTACTGAGTGTAAAGAAATTTTTGCAAGGGCTGCAGAAAAATTAGGCATTGAAATTATTGGCTATAGAAAAGTACCCGTTAACAGAGATACTATTGGCCCTTCTGCTTTATCGGTAGAGCCTAGAATGGAACAAGTGTTTTTAAAAAAGCCCGATCATATCAGCGACCCAGAAGACTTTGAAAGAAAACTTTTTGTTTTAAAAAATTACGCTTCTCATACTATTAATAACTCTATCAAAAAAGAAGCCGTTGGTTTTTATATGGCCTCTTTATCTCAAAGAGTAATTGTATATAAAGGTCAATTAACAAGTCATCAAGTAAGAGAATATTTCCCCGACTTAAGCGACAAACGAGTGGTGTCTGCTTTTGGTTTAGTGCATTCTCGTTTTGCTACCAATACTTTTCCTTCTTGGAAACTAGCACAACCCTTCAGATACATTGCACATAACGGAGAAATTAACACTTTACAAGGAAATTTAAATTGGTTAAGATCCAATGAGTCTAGTTTTTTCTCTCCCTATTTTTCAAAGGAAGAATTAGAAATGATTTTACCCGTTGTCAACAATGGTCAATCCGACTCTGCTTGCTTAGACAATGTTATTGAGCTACTTAGTTTATCGGGTCGTTCTTTACCACATGTAATGATGATGCTTATTCCGGAAGCTTGGGATGGCAATGAATTAATGGACCCTGTTAAAAAAGCTTTCTACGAATTTCATGCTGCCTTTATGGAACCATGGGATGGTCCCGCTTCTATTTCCTTTACCGATGGAAAAATAATTGGTGCTACTTTAGATAGAAATGGACTAAGACCTTCACGCTACTGCGTTACTAATGACGACCGTGTTATCATGGCATCAGAAACAGGGGTCTTACCTATTGACCCTTCTACAATTATTGAAAAAGGTCGTTTACAGCCAGGTAAAATGTTTGTGGTAGATATGGAGGCAGGTAAAATTATTAGCGATACCGATTTAAAACAAACTATTTGTGCGCAACAACCCTATGCAGATTGGTTGAATAAATATAAAATTCGTTTAGAAGAATTGCCTGAACCAAGAATTCAATTCACCCATTTAGAACACGATCAAATTTTCAAATACCAAAAAGCATTTGGTTATACCAAAGAAGATTTAGAGAATATTATTACCCCCATGGCCACCGATGGCAAAGAACCTATTGGTTCCATGGGTACTGATACCCCTTTAGCCGTATTAAGCGATCAACCTCAACATATCACTAGTTACTTCAAGCAATTATTTGCACAAGTAACCAACCCACCCATTGATCCTATTCGTGAAAGAATGGTCATGTCACTTGCCACTTTTGTGGGAAGCCAAGGAAATTTATTAACCGAGGACCCAATGGCGAGTCATTGCGTTGCTTTAAAACATCCTATTTTAAACAACCATGAATTAGAGAAAATTAGAAGTATTGATACTGGTGTGTTCCAAGCTAAAACATTGCAATGTTATTTTAGAGCAGATGGCAAAGAAGGTTCTTTGAAAAAAGCATTAGATCGCTTATGTCGTTATGCAGTGGACGCAGTAGAAGACGGATTTGAAGTTATTATTTTAACAGACCGATCCATCGATTCTGAACATGCTGCTATTCCAACACTTCTTGCCTGCGCTAGTGTGCATCATCATTTAATTAGAAAAGGATTAAGAGGTAAGGTAGGTATTATAGTAGAGGCGGGCGATGTCTGGGAAGTACACCATTATGCATGTTTAATTGGCTTTGGGGCTACGGCTATTAACCCCTACATGGCACTGTCTACTATTCGGGATATGAAATTGCACGATAAAATTAAATCTGAATATGATTCCGAGAAGTTAAAGAAAAATTATATTAAAGCAGTGAATGAAGGATTGTATAAAGTATTCTCTAAAATGGGTATTTCTACCTTACAATCTTATCAAGGAGCCCAAATATTTGAAATTATTGGAATTAATAAAGAAGTAGTGAATCGTCATTTTACAGGGGCTACTTCTCGAATAGACGGAATGGGCTTAGATGAAATAGCGAAAGAAATTTTAGCCAAGCATGAATTAGCCTTTGCTAAAAAATCTTCTCCAGTGGATAGGCTTACAGAAGGTGGCGTATATCAGTGGAAGCGTCGTGGTGAATTTCATTTATTCAATCCACAAACTATTCATTTATTACAGCACTCTACTAAAATGAATGATTATCCTAGTTTTAAAAAGTATTCAAAGCTAGTCAA
>JBAXWU010000056.1:0-9960 GCA_037128235.1 Chitinophagia bacterium
ATTCTAGCACTTTGTACCGCGCTTCCGGAAATTTCTACGGGTATTGCTTCTGCTAAAATTCGTGATTACAATATGGCGGTGAGTGATATTTTCGGGGGCAATGCTTTTTTACCGGTATTATTTATTATGGCCTCTATTATTGGAGGTGATGCCATACTTCCTAACTTGAAACCTTCCGATATTTACTTAACCAGTTTAGGTATTATTTTAACCGGCATTTATATGGCAGGTATGGTCATACATTCTAAAAAACAAATTTATAGAATGGGCATTGACTCCTTTATTGTCTTAATTGTTTATATACTTGGTCTCTGGGGCTTATTCAAGCTCATATAGTTTAAACCTTTTTAGCGCTAGCTGCCTTTTAAATAAATTAATACTAATATCTTATTCCAATTAGTATTTTTACTTATAAAATTAAACCATGAAAAATTATTTTCGTTCTATCGCAGTTCTGTTAATTGTAAGCATTTTTACGAGTGGCCTAATGGCTCAAAACAACAATTTTGCTGTACACCAAAGCTTTTCCATTAAAAGTGCAGGCGGTTGGGATTATTTAACTGTCTATGCTAATAAATTATATGTATCTCATGGGACTCAAGTAAATATTTTAGATAAAAGCACTGGAGACTCCATTGGTTTTATTCCTAATACAACTGGGGTGCATGGTATTGCTTTTGATCCAATTCACCAATTAGGATTCACCAGTAATGGAAGATTAAATAACGTTTTTGCTTTTAATATTAGTACTAATGAAATAAAAGCCACTATTGCTACAGGGGAAAATCCGGATGCAATTATGTATGATCCTTTTTCTAAAACTATTATTACTTGTAATGGAAGAAGTAAGGACCTTAGTTTTATAGACGCTAGTACTTTACAAGTAATTGCAACAGTGGCCGTAGGGGGTAAACCTGAAACTGCAGTGTCAAATGAAGCAGGTAAAATATTTGTAAATGTAGAAGACAAAAATGAAATTGTAGTCATTAACGCCAACACACATGTAGTAGAAGCGCATTGGAGCATTGCACCTATTGAGTCTCCTACTGGACTTGCTATTGATTTAGCGACCAAAAGATTATTTGCTGGTGGTGAAAAATTATTAGGTGTGATTAATGCAGAAACAGGCGAAATGGTTACTACCATTGGCATTGGAGATGGTTGTGATGGTGTTGCTTTTGATAATAAATCTAAATTAATTTTTACATCTAATGGAGAAGGTACAATGAGTATTATTAAAGAAGCAGATGCAAATCATTTTAGTTTGGTTGAAAATATTACTACCGCAAAAGGGGCAAGAACTATTGCTATTGATGAAGCTACCCATAAAATATATTTACCTACTGCCGATTTCGAACCATTACCCGCAGATGCAAAACCAAATACAAGACCTAAAATGATTCCAGGTAGTTTTAAAGTTTTGGTGGCTAATAAATAATTGTAGAAAATAAATTGATAGATGTTTAAAAAAATAAATAAGGTATTACTTATTGCAATAAGTATTTTACTGGTACATGTAGTAAAAGCGCAAGACTTACAGGGAACCATTATTGATAAAGCAGAAGGGACTCCTTTAACGGGTGCGTCTATTAAACTAGCTGGCATTAATAAAGGAACCGTTAGCAATGATAAAGGTGAATTTATAATTACGAATATTGCAGCAGGGAAAATTCATTTAATTATAAGTCATACAGGCTTTGAAATACTAGATACTAGTTTTCAATTTACAGGGAAAAATAATAGTCCGTTCATTATTGGTTTAATAGCAGCGAAAGAAGAATTAGAAGAAGTGATTATAGTTTCTTCTTCAAGAACCAATTCAAGAATTGAGGACCTTCCAACTAAAGTAGAAGTTTTGGGCTCAGAAGAAGTGAAAGAAGAAAATGGAATTAAGCCAGGCAATATAGCTAGCTTACTTGGCGATATTGCTGGTATTCAAATACAGCAAACCAGCGCTGCCACTGGTAATGCTGATATGCGTATTCAAGGACTACAAGGAAAGTATACTCAAATATTAAGAGATGGCATGCCTTTGTTTGGAGGCTATGCAGGTAGTTTTAGTATTTTACAAATACCCCCTTTAGACTTACAACAAATTGAATTGGTAAAAGGGGCTAGTTCTACTTTATATGGAGGAGGAGCAATTGCAGGAATGTTAAATTTAATTTCTAAAAAACCTAAATTAGGAAGGCCTGAAAAAAGTATCACCTTAAACTATTCAAGTTTAAAAGAAACCAATTTCAATAGTTTTTTCTCAGGTAGAAATAAAAATACAGGCTATTCACTTTATGCAGGTACTACTCAACAAAAAGAAGTAGATGTAGACAAAGATGGTTTTTCAGATGTACCCGCTGTAAAAAGTGTTTTTATACATCCTCGATTTTTTATTTACGGAAAAGATAATTCTACTACTACTTTAGGCTATACCTTAAATTATGAAGATAGAAATGGTGGGGACATGGCCGTATTAAATGGAAAACCTTCTATAGCTCATCAATTTTTTAATCAGAATAAAACATTAAGAAATACAGTTGATGGCGTTTGGGAAAAGAAATACAGCGATGGTGGTATGCTCACTGCCAAGGCTAATTATAGTATGATGAATAGAGATATTATTACCAATGTATTTGGTATGAAGGGAAAACAAGCTAGCTGGTATTCTGAATTAGCTTATTCAAAAAAATATACAGTACATAATTTAGTAATGGGTATTAATTTTAATGGAGAAAACTTTACGAAACAATTACCCGATAGTAGTTTACTTCCCAATGATGCCTTTACTACCATGGGTGGCTTTATTCAAGACGACTGGAGAATGAATGATGTATTGACTTTACAGTCGGGCCTCAGACTAGACCATAATAATACCTATGGTAATTTTTTATTACCAAGAATGTCACTGATGTATAAAGTAAATAGCAAGGTAACTATGCGCATGGGTGGAGGGGCTGGATATAAAACACCTAGTTTATTTAATGCTGAAATGGACGAAAGAGATTATCATTATTTAAAAGGCTTTTTACCAGGTATTCAATCTGAAAAATCGATAGGCTTTAACTATGATGTTAATTATAAAACAAGAGTAAATAGTTGGGAGCTTACTTTAAACCAAACTGTTTTTTATAACGAGGTGAACCATCCCATTGTATATAGTCCAATTAAATATTTTGATCCACTATATTCTGGCTATATACCCACAGCCAATATTTACCAGTATACAAATGAAGCTAGCTCACTTAGCTCCAAAGGCATGGAGACTTATGTACAAGCCATGAAGGCTCCTTATGAAATTTATATTGGCTATGTATACACGGATGCAAAAAGAAATTACAATGCCGCTAATCCTCATTTGCCTTTAATTGCTAAACATAAATTTGCGACCGTTCTTGCCTATGAATTTAGCGACGATTTTAAATTGGGTATTGAATCCTCTTATACAGGAAAACAATATTTAGACAACGGAACCAGCACCGACCCCTATTTATTTATGGCAGCGATGCTTAAGTATTCTGTGGGCAAGGCCATATTTGTATTGAATTGTGAGAACTTATTAGACAAACGCCAAAATAAAAATGGCTCCTTAGTAATTGCGCCATTAACCAACCCAAGTTTCCCCGAAATATGGGCGCCTCTAGATGGCAGGGTGATTAACTTATCGATGCACCTTAAATGGTAGTGCTTTAGCCGGCGTTTTAGGTAGTATAAAAAATTAAGTGCTATAAAAATAAATATAGAAGAAAAAAATATTATATTTAATAAGCCTTATTTTTTAAACCTTAAACGATTTGCATATGAACAGCCGACGTATTTTTTTAAGAAATGCAGCATTAACTTCTGGAGCCTTAATGAGTTCCAATTTATTTGCAAGCAGCAGCATATTTAACACCGACACCTTAAGAGTAGCCACCATTGGCGTGAATGGAATGGGATGGGCGAACACCCTTGGTGCCCTTTCTGTAAAAAATGTGGAAGTAGTGGCTTTATGTGATATTGATGAATCGGTTTTAAATAAAAGAAAGGCTGAATTATTAATTAAGCAACCAGCTGTTACAAAAATTGATACCTATAGTGACTATAGAAAAATGTTGGAAAGAAAAGATATTGATATTGTCATTGTAGGTACTCCGGATCATTGGCATGCACTGCAAATGATTGACGCCTGTGCAGCGGGCAAACATGTATACGTAGAAAAGCCTGCAGGAAATTCTATTGGAGAATGTAATACCATGATTGCTGCTAAAAATAAATACAACCGTATTGTACAAGTAGGTCAATGGCAAAGAAGTCAAAAACATTTTAAAGATGCATTAGATATTGTGCATTCAGGACAACTAGGTAATATTCGTACTACAAAAGTTTGGTGTTATCAAGGATGGATGCGTCCTCAACCTATTGTACCCAATAGCGCAGCACCTGCAGGCGTGGATTACAAAACTTGGTTAGGACCAGCAACTACACGTGAATTCAATGCAAGTAGGTTCCATTTTCATTTCAGATGGTTCTGGGATTATGCAGGCGGACTGATGACCGACTGGGGAGTGCATTTATTAGACTATGCTATTCAAGGCATGAAGGCAGGCAATCCAAAAAGTGTAAGTGCGCTTGGTGGAAAATTTGCTTACCCAGAACTAGCTGAAGAAACACCCGATACTTTAACTACCTTATATGAATTTGATAATTTTAATTTAGTATGGGATTCTGCCATGGGTATTGACAATGGTTCTTATGGTCGTGACCATGGTATTGCTTTTATTGGCAATAACGGAACCCTTATTTTAGATAGAGGTGGTTGGGAAGTGATTGAAGAAAGACAAGCCAAAAATAAAGTAGCCATACCACTTCATAAAAGTGAAGACAATGGTGTGAACTTACATTGGTTAAACTTTACAGAGGCTATAAGAAATAATACACCAGGTAGTTTACACTGTCCTATTGAAGAAGGAGCGCATATTGCCACCATTGCACAAATGGGTAATATTGCTTATCGTTCAGGACAAAAAGTAAACTGGGATGCGAGTAAGAATTTATTTACCGATGATGCTATTAATAAAGAATACTTCACTAAGGCATACCATAACGGGTATAGCCTTCCAAAAGTTTAAAATAAAAAAAAGGTCCCTCCATTTCGAGGGACCTTTTTTTATCTATAAATAATTTCTAAATGCTAGTTATTTTTTAGCAGCTTTAAAATTACCATTGGGTTGTACAAAGGTTAATGATAATAATTCTCCTTTATCATTCATTTCAAAGTTAACCCCATAGCCAGCTACTTTTTTGAAATCAAATTTATGATTACCTACCGGAACTAACTCATATTCAGGTTGCCCTGGAACCAATACATATAAAACATTTTCTTTTAAATAGGTTTTAATTTCAGCACCCGCTAAGGAAAAAATACTTACATATTTCTTTAAATCATCTGAAGTTAAATCCTTAGCAGCATTGGTTCTCTTGAATTTAATAGGTGCAGGTATAGCTGGTTCAAAATTAAATAAAGAGGCCGATTCAATATCTCCTTTTAAGCCTATGTTAAATTGAAAACGAATAGGGCTTTTATCGGCTGTATCAATGCCCTCCTCGGTATTATAAGGTCTGAAGATATCATAATGAAATTGCTCCATCCACCAATTTTGATTTTTTAATTTTGCAAACAATGAATCTGCTTTTAGCATTATTTCAAATTTTCCATAAGCATCATTTGAGTATACACCAGCATAATCAGCTAAAGCATGTGAAGGCTTGGTGTCTTTTATTTGATTGCTCGTACTTGCCTTTTCTGCTTCTTTTGCTTTTTCTTTGGCCTTTGATTTGGCTTTTAATATATCAGCGTTCCAATCAAAATATTTTAATCCTAAAACTCTATCTGTAATGGTATTTCTTACAGCGGAAGGAACACTAGATCCATTTTGATTCACTAATACCACAATACCAATACTATCTGATGGAAAAAAACTAGTGCTTGCACTAAAGCCATCAATATTTCCTCCATGCTCTACTCTATAATGTCCTTTATAAGAAGCCATCATCCAAGCAAAACCATAAGTACTGAATTGAATATCTGGTTTTTCAGTAGTAGGTGTGCCTGCGCCCATTATCATTTGAGAACTGGTGGCTTCCGCTATATAAGAAGCTGGAATAATTTCAACTGTATCTAATTTACCTCCATTAATCCAAACTTTTAACCACTGAGACATATCTATCACAGTGCTATTAATAGCGCCTGCAGGGCCCATGCCTGCTATATCATAATAAGGTGTTTTATGAATGACTGAATCCTTAATGACATTATATCCAATGGCGGGCTCATTGTATTTTGCTAAATCTTTTACAGAAAAATTAGAATTCGTCATACCAATTTTTGAAAATATTTTAGATGCTACATTTTCCTCCCAAGCCTTACCTGTTAATTTTTCACCAATGACTCCTTGTAATAAATACATAAAATTATTATACTGCCATACTTGTCTTAGTTCAGCAGATGGCTCCATGTATTGAATTCGTTTTACTAAATTATCTCTAGTATCGGGTGCTATATACCAAGACAAATCATGTCTAGGTAGTCCAGTTCTATGACTCATCATATCACGAAGGGTAATATGATTAGTAAGTTCGCTTGTATAAAATTTTAAATCGGGTAAATAGGTAGTTACAGGCTTATCAAAATCAATCGATTTTTCTTTTTGTAAAATACCTAAAACTGATGCGGTAAAAGCCTTGGTACAAGAACCTATTGCAAATTGTGTATTGGCGGTTACAGGTAATTTATTTTCTACATCACGATAACCAAATCCTTTGGCAAAAATAACTTTGTTTTTTTCTACCACTGCCACGGCCACACCTGCTGCATGATTGTCTTTTAGAATTTTATTAATTTCAGCCTCAATACCTACGAAGCGTTTGTCTGCCTTAGTTTGAGCAAACAATGGTACACTTGAAATAAGTAAAGTGATTGTTAAGCTATAAGTAATGATGATCCTTTTCATATACTAAAAATTTATACTTTAAATATACCAATATTTAGTTAACTTAGGTATTCAATATACACCTATGGCAAACAGACGTAATTTTATCCAACACATTGGCTTGATGGCCGGTGCCTTTTCAGCCAACAGTTTATTCAATCAAGCGCATGCTGCTGAATTTGCGCATATGAATTTGCAAAAGAAAATGCTCAGCCCCAAGGAGATAGCCATAGATGAAGACTATTGGTCGGTGATTCAACAAGGCTATACAGTAAGCCCATCTCTTATTAATTTAAACAATGGGGGCGTAAGTCCTAGCCCTAGAATAGTACAAGAAGCAGTTGAAAGTTTTAATAAAATGACCAATGAAGGTCCATCTTATTTTATGTGGCGCATACTTGACCAAGGAAGAGAACCACTTAGATATAAACTAGCAAAACTAGCTGGATGCGATCCTGAAGAAATTGCCATTAATAGAAATTCAACAGAAGCGTTGAATACCGTTATTTTTGGATTGAATTTAAAAGCTGGTGATGAAGTCATTGGCACCAAGCAAGACTATCCCAATATGATTAACGCTTGGAGACAGCGCGCTTCTAGAGAAGGTATTGTATACACACAACTTAGTTTTAAATACCCTATTGAGAATGAGGAAGAAATTGTAAGTGCTTTTGAAAAAGCCATCACCCCTAAAACAAAAATATTTCATATCACGCATATGGTAAATTGGGTGGGACAAATTATGCCCGTTAAAAAATTATGTGATTTAGCGAAAAAACATAATATTGAAACCATTGTAGATGGGGCCCATAGTTTTGGATTGATGGATTTTGCTATTCCCGATTTAGGTTGTGATTATTTCGGCGCCTCCCTTCATAAATTTTTATCGGCGCCCATTGGATCTGGTATGTTATGGATTAAAAAAGAAAATATTGAAAAAATTTGGCCACTGGTTTGTAATGATAACCCCAAAGGACCCGATATTAGAAAGTTTGAAACCCTTGGTACTAGAAGCTTTCCTATTGAACAAGGTATTGGCGAAGCCATTAATTTTCACACCGCTATTGGTAGTAAGCGTAAAGAAGAGCGTATTCGTTATTTAAAAAATTATTGGGCCACGCGCGTTCAAAATATTCCTAAAGTAAAAATAAATACTTCCTTAAAAGATGAATACGCTTGTGCTATTTGTGGAGTAAGTATTGACGGCATGACACCTGGCGCTTTAGACAGCGCTTTATTCAATGAATATAAAATTCACACTGTAGGTATTGTATGGGAAAATATAAGTTGTGTGCGCATTACGCCACATGTATATACTCGATTACAGGATTTAGATAAGTTGGTATATGCCATAGAAAAAATTGCTAAAAAAGCGTAGTTAAGTTTTAAAAATAATTTCGAATATAAAAAAAGCTCGTCCAAATAATTTTATTTTATTCGGACGAGCTTTTTAATTAAATACTTTTTTAGCAACTTAACTGTTCCAATCAGTAAGTCATTCCCCTTAAGGTTTTTTAACCGTTGGATAAGTCACCCCTAATTGTTCTAAATAAGTACCATACTTCGCATCATTATAATAGAAAGGTTTCATTTGCTCTCTATATTTTTGCATGATTTCTTTATTTAAATGTATTGCAGGTGGGTCGGTAGCGCTAATAAAGGGAATATACTTTACGTCTTTGTTTTGCACATCTGTAAAATAAGTTTTCGCATCTTGAATTAATTTAGGATTGGTAAAACAATCTAATAAAGTCATCGCTGCAGCTTCAGCTCCTGCTAATGCACCTTTATGTGCAATAGGTGTTGCCATGGCAATAGCATCAGCCCAATGATGTCCCTTGGTACCAGGAATATTAGCAGGGAAACCCAAAACAATGGTAGGGATATTCCAAGAAATATCTGCAATATCATCCGATCCTCCACCCCAAGAAAAAGGAACTGATCCTTTTATAGTATCAATGGTAGTTTTTAAACCATCTATTGGATTGCCTTCCATATCTTTTTTAGGGGCTTCCACTAATGCTTGCACTGCTCTTGCCATTTGCATATCCTTATCATCCCAAACAGGCATACCTACTTTTTTAATATTGGCATACATGGCTTCTGCTAATGGTTTATTAAAATGTCCTGTCCACGCTGCTCCTAAAATTTGATGACTCACTGTTGTATTCGTCATCATAGCTGCACCTTCTGAAATTTTGATACCTGTTTCGTAGTTTGCTTTGATATCTTCATAAGTACGCTCTCTAAAATAATACCATACACTTGCTTTACTTGGTACTACATTGGGCTGGTCTCCACCATCTACCACTACATAATGAGAGCGACTTGTTGGTTTTAAATGTTCTCTTTTAAAATTCCATCCTATATTCATTAACTCAACACCATCTAATGCACTTTTCCCACGCCAAGGGGCGCCAGCTGCATGCGCTGCTTCTCCATTAAAATCAAAACGTACGCTTACCATACCATTGCCACCACCATCACCATAGTCAGATCCAAATTCACCACTCACATGCGTAAAAATACAAGCGTCAATATTTTTAAAATAACCATCTCTTACATACCAAGCTTTTGTACCCAATACTTCTTCAGCCACTCCAGGCCAAATAACAATGGTGCCTGGCATATTTTCTTTTTCCATCATTTCTTTCATCGCAATGGCTGCATATATAATAACTGCCTGTCCTGAATTATGTCCTTCACCATGTCCTGGTGCGCCATCCACTATAGGATCCTTGTAAGCAACGCCTGGTTTTTGTGAAGCTTTTGGAATACAATCTATATCACTACCAAGTGCAATAACCGGAGAGCCATTGCCCCATTTAGCCATCCAGGCTGTAGGTACATTGGAAATATTTTTTTCAATAGTAAATCCATTTTTTTCAAGTACGCTCGTAAGGTAGGCAGAGGTTTCAAATTCTTGAAATCCTAATTCTCCAAAACTAAAAACTTTATCTACCATGACTTGTACATCCTTTGCATGACCTGCAACACT
>JBAXWU010000057.1:0-9899 GCA_037128235.1 Chitinophagia bacterium
ATTAAATGGGGCAAAGGATAAAGACAGGGTTATTGTTCAATTAACGAAATGGGAGAAGGCCTCGAGAAAACCAGAAGGAGAAGTCTTAAAAATATTTACTCCAGAACAAGAGAACGATTTAGCCATGCAGTCAATTGTGGCGGAAGCAGGTTTTTCTTTGTCTTTTAGTGATGAAGTAAATGCCTTTGCAAGATCCTTATCAGATAAAATAGATGCTACAGAACTGGCTAAAAGAAAAGACTATAGAAAAGTACTCACTTTTACCATTGACCCCGTTGACGCCAAGGATTTTGATGACGCTATCTCATATTATAAATTAGCCAATGGAAATTTAGAAATTGGAGTGCATATTGCCGATGTAAGTCATTTTGTACAACCAGGTACAGCCCTTGATAAAGAAGCTTATGAAAGAGCTACATCGGTGTATTTACCAGACAGAGTATACCCAATGCTACCTGAACGTATATCCAACGAACTATGTTCATTAAGACCCAATGAGGATAAACTTACTTTCTCTGCCTGTTTTGAATTAGATGCGCATGGCAAAATAGTGAATACTTGGTTTGGAAAAACTATTATACATTCCGATAGAAGATTTACTTACGAGCAAGTTCAAGAAATTATTGATACCAAGGTAGGGGATCATTCCAATGAAATTTTATGGCTATTAGATTGGACACAAAAATTAAGAAAAGCAAGGTTCGATAATGGTGCTATTAATTTTTCTTCACAAGAAGTACGTTTTAAATTAGATGATAAGGGTAAACCAATTGGTATAACTATTAAAGAAAGTAAAGAGTCGCATCAATTAATTGAAGAGTTGATGTTAAAAGCGAATCAACTTATTGCACAAAAAATGGGTCAGGTAAAGATTAAAAAAGAAACATTGCCTTTTCCTTATCGTGTGCATGATCAACCTAATGAAGAAAAATTATCGCCCTTTATACAATTTGCAAAGAAACACGGATATCCTTTTGATATTTCTACGCCTACCCAAATTGCACATAGCTTTAATGCTTTAATGATTGCAGCTAAAGGCAAACCAGAACAGCATGTATTAGAACAACTAGGAATTAGAACCATGGCCAAGGCCGTTTATACTAGTGATAATATTGGACACTATGGTTTAGGCTTTGAATATTATTGTCATTTTACTTCACCTATTAGAAGGTATCCAGATATTTTAGTGCACCGTATTGTGCAATCAGTTTTAGTAGAGCATCCCATTAACGATGCAGAACTAGAACAAAAATGTGTGCATTGCAGTGAAAGAGAGCGTGCCGCGATGGAATCGGAAAGAGCTGCTAATAAATACAAGCAGGTTGAATTTATGCGTGATTATTTAGGCCATAGCTTTGAGGGAATTATTAGTGGTGTATCAAGCTTTGGATTCTGGGTAGAAACCATTGAACATAAATGTGAGGGACTGGTAAGTGTAGTTTCTTTATCTAAATTCGACGACTTCAGATTAGTGGAATCGGATTATGCCTTAGTAGGTATGAGATCGGGTCGCAAATTTAATATGGGCGATAAAGTCACTATTAAAGTAGTAGCCGCTAGTTTAGAGAAAAGGCAATTAGACTATGAGTGGGATCAAACCAAGGCAGCCGAAAGCTCCACTATTTAAAAACTTTTAATTTTATAATGAGTTAGTGTTTTAATTATTTTAAATAGTTATTATACTAGCTCATTATTCTTTTGTATTAACTCTTATATTTCCTTCGTGATTTCTTCAAAGACAATACCTTCTTCTTTTAAACTTTTTAATATAGGTTTATAAATAGAAGGGTGGGTAGGAATATGTAATCCTGTAATTTTAATTTCTCCTTTTAAATAAGCACAAACGCCCATGGCCAGTGGCAAACCAACGGTGCTGGCCATGGCGGTTTCTGTTGCATTTTTTCCTTTTTGTACCATCGAACTTTGTACTAAATATTTTTTAGTATCTAATTCGTATTCAATTTCGTGCATCATCACCACCATATCTTTATCGGCAGTTACTAATTTCCATTTATTTTCTAGTATCCATTGTAAAATAGCAGCACTGCTCTTAAATTGAGCAGGAATAAGGGTTTCACTATTAAAACCTATATATTCAAATTGGTTTTTAATAATTTCGTTTTGTAAAAATGCTGCGTATCTATTTTCTAATTGATGCGTTACTAAATGCGAAGCTATCCAGTCTTTAATGTTAGTGTTTTCTTTTAAATGAATATCAGATTCATCTGTTAAACCTAATTGCACAATGGCATTCCATCCTAGAAAAAAATGAGGATGTCTTAATGTAGTTCTGATAAAATTCTGCACTTCATCTAAACTATAGGTATCAATGTAAGACAATGAATTTCTATTGGGATAATAAGATAAATTACCAATACCTGGAATCTCCACAGTAGGCGCATTTTCAAATAAATTATGATAGCTTAAGTTTTTTTCTGCTCCTTTTTCAAGATACAAGGCACCCGATTTTCCAGCTAGTATAATGTTGTTGGCATTCCAGCTAATTTTATAATGCCAAGGATTGTTATCGCTCTCAGGGGCAATTAATCCACCACAATGCGATTTAAACCCAGTAATTTTTCCTCCTTTATCTTGAATGGAATGAATAAGCTCCATGGCGCTCATATGGTCAATACCAGGGTCTAAGCCCATTTCACATAGAACTAAAATTTGCTTCTGCTCAATGGCAGCAGCTATTGATTTCATATTATCATCCACATAAGAAGCCGTAAAAAGGGGTTTACCATAATGCACACAATCCTGGGCTACCAAAAAATGTAAACTAGGCGGTAACATGGAAACCACCACAGTGGCCTTCTCGATCAAGGCCTTCCTGTTTTCTTTGTTTTCTATATCAATTCCTACAGCATGACCACTCGGGGCATTATTCCACTTAGATTTAGCCACAGCAGCATTCCCATCGGCTAATACAATATACCAGTTGTTTTCAACAGCCTTGGTTTGCAAATACTGAATTAAAACAGTGGCCGATTTGCCAGCTCCAATTACAAGAATTTCAGGGTTCATTTTAGCGCTTATAAGTCATTAAAAATCCGAGCTTTAAAGTTAGTAATTCTTACCCACAACTGTGGATAAAAGAAGGCAAAATTTAAGGGCTAAAAATAGCAAAAAAGGCCTTGAAAAGTTATCTTCGTTTACACTCAAAATGGGCTTAAAAAACCACTCAATTTTTGGTTAAAAGAAATAAACATTATGGAAGATAATATCAATGAAAATTTAGGTACAGAAGCCACCCAAGATAATGACCGTGTCATAAGAATTAATATCGAAGAGCAAATGAAAACCTCTTATATCGACTATTCTATGTCGGTAATAGTAGGTCGTGCATTACCTGATGTGAGAGATGGTTTTAAACCCGTTCACCGCAGGGTTTTGTATGCGATGAGTGAACTAGGTAACAATAGCAATAAAGCGTATAAAAAATCGGCTCGTATAGTGGGAGAAGTGATGGGTAAGTTTCACCCTCATGGTGATACTGCTATTTACGATACACTAGTTCGTATGGCACAGGAGTGGACTATGCGTTATACTTTAGTGGATGGACAGGGAAATTTTGGTAACCAAGATGGTGACCCACCAGCTGCTATGCGTTATACAGAAGCAAGACTTCAAAAGATATCAGAAGCTATGTTGGACGATTTGGAAAAAGACACTGTCGATTTTCAATTAAACTTTGACGATAGTTTATCTGAGCCTTCTGTATTACCATCACGTATTCCTCAATTATTAGTAAATGGTTCTTCAGGTATTGCGGTAGGTATGGCCACCAATATGCTTCCTCATAATTTATGTGAAGTAGTAGATGGTTGTATGGCCTACATTGATAACAGGGACATTACAGTAGAGGAATTAATGCAGTTTGTAAAAGCACCCGATTTTCCTACAGGGGGTGTTATATACGGAATGGAAGGCGTGAAGCAAGGTTTAATGACAGGACGTGGTAGAGTAGTGCTTCGTGGAAAATGTAATGTTGAAACGAAAGCGAATGGTCGTGAATTAATTGTCATCAACGAAATTCCTTATCAAGTTAATAGAGATAATTTAACAGACCGTATTGGTCAGTTAGTAGTGGATAAAACTATTGATGGTATCACACACGTGAACAACGAAAGTAATAAGCGTGAAGGAACCCGTATTGTCATTGAGCTTCGTAAGGATGCAGTGGCACAAGTAATCATTAATCAATTATTCAAGTATACCGAATTACAAACAAGCTACGGTATTAATAATGTAGCCTTAAGTAAGGGCCGTCCTAAAATTTTAAACTTACGCGATTTAACAAGTGAGTTTATTGAGTTTAGAATGGAAGTAGTTATTCGCCGTGCGAAATTTGAATTAAGAAAAGCACAAGAGCGTGCACATATATTAGAAGGTTATTTAATTGCCTTAGACCACCTAGATGAAGTCATTCGTTTAATTCGTAGTTCAGCGAATCCTGAAGCGGCTAAAGAAAGTTTAATGACTGCAGGCTGGGGTATTTCTGATATTCAAGCGAAAGCTATATTGGAATTAAGATTACAACGTTTAACAGGCATGGAGCGTGATAAAATTAAAGAAGAATTTGAACACTTAATGCAAATTATAAAATCGTTAAATGAATTATTAGGAAGTGAGCATTTACGTTTTGAATTAATTAAAACTGAATTACTAGAAGTAAAAGAAAAGTTTGGTGATGCCCGTAAAACAGAGATCCAATATTTAGCCGATGAAATGAAATTGGAGGATTTAATTGAAGAGGAAGATGTAGTCATTACCATCTCTCATTTGGGTTATATTAAAAGAACGGCTGTTTCTGAATACCGTCAACAAAAAAGAGGTGGACGCGGTGCCATGGGTACTAAAACAAGAGACGAGGATTTTGTAGAGCATTTATTTATTGCCTCTACACATGATACCATGTTATTCTTTACTGAAAAAGGAAGATGTTTCTGGTTGCGTGTATATGAAATTCCAGAAGGTGAAAAAACAAGTAAGGGTAGAGCAGTACAAAACTTAATTCAAATACCACCGGATGATAAAGTAAAAGCTATTATTGAAGTGCGTAAGTTGGATGACAAAGAATATGTACAAAATCATTTTATCATATTATGTACTAAGCGTGGTATTATTAAGAAAACATGTTTAGAAGATTTCAGTCGCCCAAGAGTAAGTGGTGTGAATGCCATTACTATTAACGAAGGCGATGAATTATTAGCAGCGCGTTTAACCGATGGTAATAATGAGGTCATGATGGCCGTGAAGTCAGGTAGAGCCATTCGTTTCCCAGAAGAAAAAGTGCGTCCAACAGGTCGTGGAGCCATTGGAGTTGCTGGTATTGAAGTAGACAATGAAAACGATGAAGTGGTAGGTTTAGTTTGCGTTCATAAAGATGATAAAGAACGTACTATACTTGTAGTAAGTCAACAAGGTTTTGGAAAGAGAACAGCCATTGAAGAATATAGAATTACCAACCGTGGAGGTAAGGGCGTTAAAACTATTAATGTAACGGAGAAAACGGGCGGTCTAGTAGGTATTATGGATGTAAAAGAAAAAGAAGATTTAATTATTACATGTAAGTCGGGTGTAACTATTAGAACTAGAATTACAGATATTCGTGAAGCAGGTCGTGCAACACAGGGCGTTACTTTAATTCGATTAGACGAGGGCGATGAAATAGCCGCTACTTCTAAAATTGAAGAACAGGATGAATCGGTTGCAGATTTGGAAGAGGGTACAGAGCCAACAGCTACTGCTGATGGAGCTTCAACTACTGAAACCACAGAAACTACGGAAGCCACTGACAATCCTGAAACACCTGTAGTTGAATAAATCTATTAAAAAATCAAAGAATAATTAATAATAAACCATTCAACACTAATAACTAGTAAACTATATTTTAAACTATAACTTTAGTAGGCAAACATTTATAATAAAAACAGTACTATGAAAAAATTAATGGGAGTTTTAACCATTTTCTTAGCAATGCAAACATTGCAAGCTCAAGATTTTGAAAAAGTAAAAACGAATCTTTTAATTGGTAAAACCGACGATGCTAAAGCCGATTATGATAAGATTATCACTAAAAAAGCAAGTTTAGCTGGCACTGCACAAGCTTATTATTGGAAGTCTAAAATATATAGTGCTTACCACAAGGATGCTGCAAAAAATCCAAATGCTTATAATGAAGTTAAATTAGCACTTGATGAGTATATCAAGGCCGATGCTAGTTTGCAAATAGCTAAAGACAATGGTCAAGAGCCTTTCTTTGATGTTTATATTAGAAGTTTTAAAGGTGGGGTAGATAGTTTCAATGTGAAAAGTTGGAAAGGCTCAGCTGCTCATTTTATCAATGCAGTAAAATACTCTGATATCATATTTGCACAAGGTTGGGCTTCATCAAAACAAAAATTTGATACCACTGCTATAATTTATGCAGGTTATTCTAATCAAAATGCCGGAAATTTAGACGAAACTATTTTTTATTATAAAAGACTAGTTGATAATAAAGTAATCACTCCAGAATTAATAGATGTTTACCGTTACTTATTAATTCAGTTAACAAACAAGAAAGACAAAGCGCAGTTTGATACTTACTTAGCAATGTCAGCTACAGCTTATCCAAAAGAAAGTTGGGTGGAGTATGGCACTGACTATATAGACAAGAACTTAAGCATTGAAGAGAAAGTAGCTATGTTTGATAAATTAGTGGCTGGGGGTTCTATTTCAGAACTAGAATGTCAAATGTTTGGTGATATGTTTATGTCTGGTAAGAGCTCTGAAGGCGTAAGTCAAGAAAATTCAGATAAATACATAGCTAAAGCTGCCGAAGCCTACAAAAAGGCTTACACCATGAATACTAAGAACTTTGCAGCTGCTTTTAACGCAGGTATTAGCTATTATAACCAATTCACTGTATTAGATGAGAAAGTATCAGACAATATTAAAGCCTTACAAACTATAAACACCAATAAGCCAGCAGCACCGAAGGACCCTAAAAAGAAAGCAGCTTTTGATGCATTTTATAAAGCGCAGTTAGATTCTGTAAGAAAAATTAATATTAGCCTTGAAGCACCTATAAAAGAGAAAGTGGACTTAGCCATAGAATGGATTGACAAAGCTTTTAATGTCATTAAGGACAAAGAGAAATTGGAAAGAGGCGAAAAGAATGTAGCTGCAAGATCTGTGGATTTTTTAGCAACATTGTACGCTTATAAAAGAGATAAAACTAGAGGCAAGGATCAAAAAGCTTCAGACGAATTCGATGCTAAATTCAATATCTATGATAAGCTACACGATAAATATCAATAGGTCAGTAGTAGTTAATTAACTGCTTCTTAAAACCTTACCTAAAAACGTATATAGTAACCCTCGAGCCATCGGGGGTTTACTTGGAATAGTCTATTTAACATAATGTTAATTATAAGCATAAAATATAGGTTTAAATGGATTAAATGACTGTAAATCAATAGTATTAGAAAAGGGTTGTTATTCCCCAAATAGTACTAGCCTATAACTAAACTATCTACTATCATAGAGGATTTAAGTCTAACCAATAAGCTTTCAAGTAGTAATTAATTCGATTAAATATTCAGTATAAATTAGTATTTTGTATATCAATTCATAATCTAATTACTATCTAATTCTAAATACAATGGAAAAGAATTTAAGTCGTAGAAAGTTTGTACAAAATGCAGGATTATCCTCTATTGCTTTGGGGCTTTCTCCTCAGTTTATAAAGGCACAATCCAATACAAAAATGGATAAAGTACGTATAGGAATTATAGGTACAGGTTACAGGGGCCAAAGCCATTTAGAGATGCTTTGCCAGCGTAAAGACACCATTATTGTTTCTTTTGCCGATCCTGACCCTAGAATGTTGGCCTCCGCCCAAAAGATACTTAAGGAAGCCGGCAGACCTGCTGCCGTTGAGTTTAAAAATGGCAACGAAGACTACAAAAACTTATTACAAAGACATGATATTGATGCAGTTATCATTGCCACACCCTGGGAATGGCATATTCCACAGGCTTTAGAGTCTATTAAAAATGGGGTTATTCCTGGTGTAGAGGTTTGTGGGGCTATTAAGCTATCTGATTGCTGGGATATTGTAAATGCAAGTGAAAAAGCAGGTATTCCTGTTATGTGTTTAGAGAATGTATGTTACCGTAGAGACGTGTTAGCTGTCTATAATATGGTTAAAAAAGGTCTATTTGGTGAATTATTACACTTACAAGGTGGTTATGAGCATGATTTAAGAGGGGTGAAATTTAATAGCCCTAATTCCTCTGATAGTGCATCTGGTGTTGAGTTTGGAGCAGGTAAAGGCTTCAGTGAGGCTGCTTGGCGTACCAACCACTCCTTATATAGAAACGGAGAATTGTATCCTACCCATGGTTTAGGACCTATAGCTATGATGTCGGATATTAATAGAGGCAACCTTTTAACTAGGTTATCATCTGTAGCTACTAAGTCAAGAGGTTTACATAAATATATAGTTGAGCACCCTAAAGGCGGTGATAATCACCCAAATGCGAAATTAAAATTTAAGTTAGGAGATATAGTAACAACCACTTTACAGACAGCTAATGGGGAGACCATGTTACTCACCCATGATACCAATTCACCTCGTCCTTACAATTTAGGGTTCAGGGTTCAAGGGGTTCAGGGTTTATGGCAGGATTTTCATTCTGGAGAATTCTCAGCGGGACATATATATATAGAAGGCGTTTCTCCCAAAGAACACCAATGGGAAAACCCAGAGGCCTACTTAAAGCAGCATGACCATCCTTTATGGAAGAAATTTGAAGCCGATGCTGTGGGTGCTGGTCACGGAGGTATGGACTTTTTTGTAGACAATGCCTTTGTAGAGTGTATTAAAAGAAAGGTCCCTTTCCAATTAGATGTATATGACTTAGCTACTTGGTATGCCATCACGCCACTTTCTGAAAAATCGATTGCGGAAAATGGACAGATGCAATTAATACCAGACTTCACCAGAGGCAAATGGAAAAACAGAAAGAATGATTTTGCCACCAATGAAGATTATTGATAATTTATGAACACTAGTCATAACACTAGTCATCATGCGCTTATTCATTTTCAAAAATTATAAGTAAAATTTTCAACCGACCCCTACTCTATTAAATTTAGTTTTATTAAATATAAAAATATGATTCGACCTTCTTCCCTCCTATCTATTCTAAGCATTTGCTTATTGTCTTTTTCAGCAAAAGCACAGCTTGACCCTGCTGTTCAAAAAGCCAAAGAAGAAGTAAAAAATATTTTGAATAATGCTTACGAGCAAGATAAAAAAACCACTAGGCAGTTATGGGAATATGCTGAAGTTGGTTTTAAAGAATCTAAAAGTGCTGCTTTGCACGTGCAACATTTACAAGAAGCAGGATTTAAAGTAACCACTGGTGTGGGTGATATGCCCACTGCCTTTATGGCAAGTTATGGTTCAGGTAAACCCATTATTGGAATTTTAGCAGAGTACGATGCGCTGCCAGGATTAGCACAAGAAGGTGGCAATGCTGAAAAAGCCATTATTGCTGGTAAAAATGCAGGACATGGTTGTGGTCATGATATTTTTGGAACTGCCTCTGTTTCTGCAGGCATTGCTATAAAAAAATTAATAGAGTCAGGAAAAATTAAAGGAACAATTCGTGTATACGGAAGCCCTGCTGAAGAAGGCGGTGGTGGGAAAGTATATTTAGTAAGATCGGGTGTGATGGATGATGTTGATGTAGCCATTCATTGGCATCCAGGTAATAAAAATGAAGTGACTATGAAAAGTGCTTTAGCCTATAAGTCGGCTAAGTTTAGATTTTATGGTGTATCGGCGCATGCGGCGGCTTCTCCAGAACAAGGCCGTTCTGCATTAGATGCAGTGGAAGCCA
>JBAXWU010000058.1:0-9643 GCA_037128235.1 Chitinophagia bacterium
GCAGCATCTCCCCAAGCACGGTGCCTTCCTTCTATCTTAATTCCTAAATCACGGGTCAATGAACCTAGTCCATATTTCACAAGCCCTGGAAACACACGACGGCTTAATTTAATGGTACATAATTTAGGAGCCGACCATTGAAAACCCGACCTAGCTAATAAATAATGTACAAAGGAATAATCGAAGCTTACATTATGAGCCACAAACACACGACCATTTAATAAATTGAAAATTTGAGGGGCTACATCTTCAAACAAAGGGGCTCCTGACACCATCTCATCGCTAATGCCCGTCATGTTTACAATAAAGGGAGGTATTTTATGTCTGGGGTTAATTAAAGTCACATATTTACCCGTTACTTCCACCCCATTGTGTATCACAATAGCAATTTCAGTAATCCCCGCCGATTGAGGGGTACTGCCTGTGGTTTCAATATCTACTACTGCAAATTCCATGAGGTGGCTAAGTTCGTATTTTTTAGCAACTTATTGCTTGTCGCTTTTCCTTATTTTTGTGGCTTAATATAGGAAAAGACGCAAAGCATGGAATTGAGTAAAAATTATATACCGGGTGAAGTAGAATTGAAGTGGTACAAGCATTGGGTAGACAGTGGTTATTTCCACAGCACACCCAACGATAAAAAAGCCTATACCGTTGTTATACCTCCACCCAATGTTACCGGTGTGTTACATATGGGGCATTGTTTGAACAATACTATTCAAGATATATTAGTGCGTCGTGCGCGCATGCAAGGGTATAATCCTTGTTGGGTGCCAGGAACGGACCACGCTTCTATTGCAACGGAAGCAAAAGTAGTGGCTATGTTAAGAGAAAGAGGCATTGCAAAATCTTCTTTAACAAGAGATGAATTTTTAGGTTACGCTTGGGAATGGAAAGAAAAATACGGTGGTATTATTTTGCAACAATTAAGAAAGATGGGTTGCAGTTTAGATTGGGAGCGTACTTCTTTTACCATGGACCCCGATTATTACGAATCGGTTATTAAAGTATTTGTTGATTTATACAAGAAAGGAAAAATTTATCGCGGCAAGAGAATGATTAACTGGGATGTGCGTGCGAAAACTGCTTTAAGTGATGAAGAAGTAATACATAAAGAAGTGGCTGGTAAAATTTATCATCTGCGTTATAAATTAGATGTACCTGGTGAAGAGTATATTACTATTGCCACTGTGCGTCCTGAAACTATTTTAGGAGATGCTGCAATTTGTGTGCACCCAAAAGATGATCGTTATAAAAACTTAGTAGGTAAGTTTGCCTTTGTACCCTTAATTAACAGACGCATTCCTATTATTGCAGATGATTATGTAGAAATAGAATTTGGAACAGGTGCATTGAAAGTTACACCTGCACATGACATGAACGATTTTGTTTTAGGACAAAAATATAATTTAGAAGTAATTGATACCATGAACGATGATGGTACATTATCGGAAGCGGCGGGTATGTATGTTGGACAAGATAGAATTGAAGTTAGAAAAATTATTACCAAGGATTTAGATACCGCAGGAAATTTAGTGAAGATAGAAGATTATACACACCAAGTAGGTTTTAGCGAAAGAACCGATGCCATTGTGGAGCCAAGATTAAGTTTGCAATGGTGGGTGGATATGAAAAAATTAGCAGCACCTGCACTAGAGGCGGTGATGTCGGATGAAATTAGTTTTCATCCTGCTAAATTTAAAAACTTATACCGTCATTGGATGGAAGGTATTAAGGACTGGTGTATTAGTAGACAATTATGGTGGGGTCACCGTATACCTGCATGGTATGATGAAGAAGGCAATTTTTATGTAGCACATAATGAAGCAGAAGTAAACGCTAATTATCCTGAAACCACAGGAAAAAAATTAACACAGGACGCCGATTGTTTAGATACTTGGTTTAGTAGTTGGTTATGGCCTTTTGAAGTATTTAAAGGTTTGTCTAACCCTGGTAATGCTGAAGTAAATTATTACTACCCTACTAGTACACTGGTAACTGCTCCTGAAATTATTTTTTTCTGGGTAGCTAGAATGATTATGGCAGGTGAAGAATACATGGGTAAGATTCCATTTAAAGATGTTTACTTCACAGGTATTGTGCGTGATAAGCAAGGAAGAAAAATGAGTAAGAGTTTAGGCAACTCACCCGACTTATTAGGACTCATAGACCAATATGGTGCTGATGCTGTTCGTTTTGGTATTATGATTGCCTCTCCTGCAGGAAATGATTTATTGTTTGATGAATCGACATTAGAACAAGGCAGAAATTTCAATAATAAATTATGGAATGCCACTAAGTTATTGAAGATGTGGGAAGCCCGTCAAAACAATACAGGTGAAATTGCTGAAGATGCAAAATTTGCGATGGACTGGTTTGAAGCAAAATTAAATACCACACAAAATGAGGTAGATGAAATGCTTAAAACCTTCCGACTTAGCGAAGCCCTAAAAGCCATTTATAGTTTAATATGGGATGATTTTTGTAGCTGGTATTTAGAATGGATCAAACCTGGCTTTGAACAACCTATGCATACTGGAGTGTATGAAAAAACAGTTGAGTTTTATGATGCGCTATTACAATTACTACACCCTTTCATGCCATTTATTACAGAAGAGATTCACCATACCCTTAAAACACAGAACGAGGACTTATGCGTGAAGCTATATACTCCTAATACAAGTGTAAATAAAGAAGTTTTAAACGCAGGGGTATTACTTCAAAATGTAATTTCTACTTTGCGTGATGCACGTAATAAAAACCAAATCAAACCAAAGGATGCCATTGAATTACATATTCAAACAGCTAACAATGCGCCTTATCAGACTATTCAAAATATATTAGCTAAGCAAATTAATGCTAGCAGCATAGAATACACAACTAGCACTATTGCTTCTTCTATTGTGGTGGCCTTAGAAAAAGACAAGTTTTATATTGTTGCTAACCAAGCCATTGATACTGCTAGCTTAAAAGAAAACTTGTTAAAGGACCTAGCCCATCAACAAGGCTTCTTGCAAAGTGTAGATAAGAAATTACTTAATGAAAAGTTTGTGCAAAATGCAAAGCCAGAAGTTTTAGCCATTGAACAAAAAAAGAAGGCCGATGCTTTAGCTAGAATTCAAACTATTGAAGAAAGCTTGGCGCAGTTAGGGTAAGATTTTTTTTAGTTCAAATGAATATATTTTTATTTAACTAAAATGATCAACTTAAATATAACTTATTACAACAGTACCATCCAATGACCGAAATTCAAATAACACGCGCTGGCTTATCTGATAGAGATTTTATAAGGTCTGTGTCAGAGCGCACTTGGCCCAGCACTTATGGTCATATTATATCTCAAGCCCAAATAGATTTCATGTTGGAATGGATGTACAGCGATGAATCCTTAGAAAAACAAATGAATACGGGTTGCGAATTTTATATCGCAAGTGTTAAAAAAGAAAACGACGATTTGGATGCTGTTGGCTTTTGTTCAGTAAGTCCCGAAGATGAAGAAGATAAAAGCACAGATATAACAGAAATTTCAAATGCGCATAAACTCAATAAACTATATGTACTTCCCAAAGCACAAGGCACGGGCGCAGGCAAGGCTTTGTTAAATAAATGTATTGAGGTTGCTAAGGCTGCTGGTTCCAACTCATTATTCTTACAAGTAAACAAACTAAATAACGCTTATACTTTTTATCTAAAAAAAGGGTTCATTAAAGAGCTCGAATTTAAATTCGATATTGGTAATGGCTTTTACATGGACGACTATGTAATGCGATTGAACTTTTAATCTAAACTATGTAGTAATTAAATCTTAGAAATCACCACCCCTTCTATACTCATTTGGCGGTCGCTTGGATTGATTAGAATATCAATCTTGTTTCTGTATTTTTTATTCATTAAATCACGAATAAACCAAATGCCATTAAATTTTCCGGCATTGGATAGTTTTACTTTATCTCCGAAAGAAAATAATTCTTTTAAATCTCTACTAATGGCAATGACTCTATGCTTCATTGGATTGACACTATCTAACTTAAAACCACTTGCCGTAATTAAGGGAGTACTATCTGTTTCAGCAGTATCGGTTTTATAAGTACTTAAAGAAACTTTACTTAAAGGCTTTAACTCTAAAGCATATTTAGCAATAACTCCTCTACCTGTTCTTGGTAATAAAACAAGGGTAGTGCAAATAAGACTTGCCATAATTATACCCATTCCAATATTGTTAAGATGCTTCATAATTTTTAATTGAAAGTCTTGACTCCCTTACAAAACCAAACTGATTCCCCTATACTATTAAATGGGTTTGTTTAACGACACCCATTATAAAAACGCTTTGTACCTGACTTATATTGTCAGCCTGGCTTAATTTGTTTACGTGGAAATTGTAATAACTGTTCATATCCTCGGTCACAATTTTCAACATAAAGTCAAATTCCCCCGAAATACTATAGCATTCCACCACATCGGGTAAGTCGTTAATTAGCTTAATAAACTGCCCTCCCGACTGCTTACTGTGCTGATTTAGAGACACATAACATATAACCATCAGCCCCTTTTTCACTTTTGTCCCGTCAATTAATGTGGCATACTGCTTAATCACCCCACCCGCCTCAAGCCTCTTAATACGCTCATGCACCGGCGTCGTGCTCAAATGAATTTGATCGGCAATTTCTTTTACCGTTATCCTCGCATTTTCCTGCAAGAGGCGTAAAATGGCTAAATCCTTCTCGTCTAAAGAGATAGATTGTTGAAGACTAGCCGAATCTACTGATGGAGTACTATTTTTCATGTTATTTTAGCATAAATCATCATAAAAATATGATATAATAGCTGAATATCCTAAAAATATCAAATATTTTGTTATTTTATCCTATTGCATACCTTTGCTCTCTAAACAAAAAAATATGTCTAACCTAGAAAACATCGATTTTAGCCTACCTTATAAAGTAGCCGATATCACATTAGCAGATTGGGGTCGTAAAGAGATTCGTTTAGCCGAAGCAGAAATGCCAGGTTTAATGAGTATTCGTGCTGAATACGGACCAAGCCAACCCTTAAAAGGTGCTCGTATTGCGGGTTGCTTACACATGACTATTCAAACAGCTGTATTAATTGAAACTTTAACTGCTTTAGGCGCTGAAGTTAAATGGAGCTCTTGTAATATCTTCTCTACACAAGACCAAGCCGCTGCTGCTATTGCTGCAACAGGTGTGGGTGTATTTGCTTGGAAAGGTCAATCTATTGAAGAAGGTGACTGGTGTATTGAGCAAACTTTATTCTTTGGTGGTGCAGACCGTCCTTTGAATATGATCTTAGATGATGGTGGTGATTTAACCAATATGGTTTTAGATAAATATCCTCAATTCGTTGCTGGTATAAAAGGTTTAAGTGAAGAAACTACAACTGGTGTACACCGTTTATATGAGCGTATGGCAAAAGGCACATTACCAATGCCTGCTATTAACGTAAACGATTCTGTTACAAAATCTAAATTCGATAACAAATATGGTTGTCAAGAATCATTAGTAGATGCGATTCGTCGTGCTACCGATGTAATGATGGCTGGAAAGGTTGCAGTAGTAGGTTCTTACGGTGACGTAGGAAAAGGTTCTGCCGCTTCTTTACGTGGTGCTGGTTGCCGTGTAATGGTAACTGAAATCGATCCTATCTGTGCTTTACAAGCTGCAATGGATGGTTATGAAGTAAGAAAAATGATCGACGCTGTAAAAGAAGCAGACATTATTGTGACTGCATCTGGTTGTCGTGATTTGATCAACGAAAAACATTTCAGAGTGATGAAGGATAAAGCAATTGTTTGTAATATTGGTCACTTTGATATTGAAATTGATATGGCTTGGTTAAATAATAACTATGGTCATACAAAAGATACTATTAAACCACAGGTTGATTTATACAATATCGATGGTAAAGATGTAATCGTTTTAGCAGAAGGCCGTTTAGTGAACTTAGGTTGTGCTACTGGTCACCCTAGCTTTGTAATGAGTAACTCTTTCTCTAACCAAACTTTAGCACAAATAGAATTATGGACTAACCATAAGAACTACGAGAACAAAGTGTATGTGTTACCTAAGCATTTAGATGAGAAAGTAGCGCGTTTACATTTAGCGAAAGTAGGTGCTGAATTAGATGAATTAACAACTGAGCAAGCAGCTTATTTAGGTATACCTGTTGCAGGTCCATTTAAGGCTGATGCTTACAGATACTAATCTATAGTTGAAAGTAAATTTAGTCACTAGTTCTATCTAGTTTCTACAATAGATTCAAAATTCCCCTAGCCGTTCCCGAGAAATCAGGAGCGGCTTTTTTATGTATTTTTTTGTACCTTTAAAGGCATTGCTTTTGCCCCAATACTAAGCAAGTAATTTTCAATTTTCATTTGTATTCATTACATTAAAACAATTACAATAAAACAATTTTGTATGAAACCGAACAAAATTTTATCTCTTGCACTAATCATAACACTAATCGTTGGTGCAATTTCTACTGCCAATGCTCAGAACATAAATATTATCCCCGAGCCATATCAAATAACCAAAGGCATGGGTACTTATACTTTGCCTAAAAGCATTGCTATTAATGCGCCAAGTTCAGCTAATGCCATTTCAGATATAATGGCAGGAAAATTAAGAACCACCACAGGACGCGTAGTATATTTTACCAAAAACAAACCAAGTATTGATTTACAAATAATCAATGACGCTAATTTAGGTACCGAAGGTTATACTTTAGACATTAATGAAAAAGGGATTCAATTAAAAGCCAATGCGAATGCAGGTTTATTTTTTGGTTGGCAATCGGTGATGCAATTATTACCAGCGGTAGTTTATTCCAATATTTTACAAGCGAATATAAATTGGACCTTGCCTTATGTTTCTATCATTGACAAACCTCGTTTTGGATGGAGAGGTATGATGCTAGATGTAAGTAGACATTTTTTTAGTAAGGCAGATGTGCTAACATTTATTGACGACATGGCGCGTTATAAATACAACCGCTTTCATTGGCATTTAACCGATGACCAAGGATGGAGAATTGAAATTAAATCTCTTCCTAAATTAACTAGCGTGGGTGCATGGAGAGCAGAGCGTAAAGGCAAGTGGATGAATATTACTACCCCTGCTATTGATGAACCTAAAACTTATGGTGGTTTTTATACACAGGAAGATATTAAAGAAGTAGTGGCTTATGCAAAAGCCAGATTTATTGAAGTCGTTCCTGAAATTGATGTCCCTGGTCATAGCTTGGCTATGAATACAGCTTATCCTTTTTTAAGCACCACACCTAATTACCCCTTCCAAGTAAATGCAGGTGATGAGTTTATGGACTGGGAAGGTGTGAATGGACATGTGGCTGCTAAAATTGATAATTCATTAGACCCTTCTAATGAAAAAGTGTATGAATACTTAGATAAAATATTTGGAGAGATGGCTCCCCTATTCCCTTTTGAATACATGCATATGGGCGCCGATGAAAATCCAAAAAATAATTGGGAGAAATCGCCAAACGTTCAAGCACTTATGAAAAAAGAAGGCTTGAAGGACATGAATGAAGTACAAAGTTATTTTGTGCGCAGAGTACAAAAAATAATTAATAGCAAAGGAAAGAAAATGATGGGTTGGGATGAAATATTAGAAGGTGGTTTATCGGGAGATGCAGCAGTGATGAGTTGGAGAGGTGTGAAAGGGGGTATTGAAGCAGCCAAACAAGGACATAAAGTGGTCATGTCTCCTAACGATTATAATTATATCGATTTTTACCAAGGTGAAGTCACTGCAGAAGGAAAAGTATACCGTGGTCTCAGAATGAAAAAAACTTATTCTTTTGAACCCATTCCAGAAGGCGTTGATCCTAATTTAATTTTAGGCAATCAAGCCAATCAATGGTCAGAGCAAATATTTGATATGAGATATGCTCAATACATGACTTGGCCTAGAGGTATGGCAGTAGCAGAAACTGGTTGGTCTCCTAAAGACAAGAAAAATTGGAATAGCTTTTCTAAAAAAGTAGAAAACCAATTTGAAAAACTAGATGCTGCAGGTGTGAGATATTCTATTAGTATGTATGATCCCATTGTAACTACTGAATTAAATTCAAAAGGTGAACTCATTGGTTTTATGGAAGGAGAAGTAGAAGGACTAGATATGTATTATACTATTAACGATCAAATGCCTGATAATTATAGCCAAAAATACACAGCTCCCTTTTTAATTCCAGAAGATGTACTTTCTTTAAGAGTGATAAGCTATAGAAATGGAAAACAAATTGGTAAATATTTAAATATTCCCATTGAATCTTTAAGAAAAAGAGCAGTTAAAGTATTGTAATGAAATAACAATACCATGACTGCTACTTTTCGAAAAATTTTTACTTTATTATTTTTATTATGCTTGCATATTTCAAACTATGCACAAATAAATATTGAAAATAATATTGCACTATCAAAGGACAGCAGTTTGTTGAATATAATTATAAAGCAATTCAGGGGCAAGCCCAGCCCTTTTATTGATTCTACTTTTATTAATCTAAATAAATACGTACAACAAGTTGCCAAGTACGAAGGAAAAAGAATTAGAAGCATTCAAATTGAACAAAAGCATTTTGGGACAAGCGTCACGAATGTGAATGATATAAAAAAAGATGCCCTCACAAAATTTGCAGATAAATTGCATAATAAAAATAGCGAAAATACAATTCGTAAAAATTTATTAATACATGAACAAGAAATTCTAGACCCCTTAGTCATTGCCTATAATGAAAAATGGCTAAGAGACTTACCCTATTTACAAGACGCCCGAATACTTGCCTCTCTTTCTACTTTAGATACCAATGAGGTAGACTTATATATTATTACAAAAGATATCTTCCCTTTCGGAGGTAGTTTTAATATTAGAAATGCCGATTCTTATAATGCAACATTTAGTACTGAAAATGCCAACGATGGAGGCAATGCCTTCACCTTAAGTCATAATTTTGATAAGAATAGAGAAATAAATACCGGTTGGGGCTTTGATTACACCAGTAGAAATGTAAAAGGTAGTTTTACTGATATTACCCTAGGCGCAAAATCCTTTGCGCCCAATATAGCAGATGGTGAATTATCGGAGTCAACTTTTTATATCAATGGTAACCGCCCCCTTCTTACGCCCAATAGTAAATGGACCTGGGGATTTGATTTTAACAAGGCTAATAATAAAAATGTTTTTCTTGGTAAGTGGTCCGACTCATTATTCAACAGCACTTATAATTATAATTTAAAATATTTTGATGCCTGGATAGGCTATCAACTTTTTAGTAAGCAATATTCTCTTAAGGCTAACAATATCCATTATTTTATTCAAATGCGTTATTTTGAAAACCTATTTCAACAAAGACCCACAGATTATTTAGCACAAATAGATAAAAACTATCAAAATATTCAAGCCTATCTAAGTTCCTTTACTTTATTTAAACAAAAAATTATTAGAACTCAATACTTATATGGCTTTGGAAGAAACGAGGATTTACCCACTGGAAAATCGGCAGTTATTACTGCTGGAACTTATAGCAGAGAAAGAAATGCATTACCCTATTTAGGTATTCAACTTGAATCTTATAAATTACTCAAAAATGAAAATTTCAGACATAC
>JBAXWU010000059.1:0-9489 GCA_037128235.1 Chitinophagia bacterium
ATGGCATATTCAGATAAAGTAATCGATCATTATTCTAATCCTAAAAATGTAGGAACATTAGATAAATCCTCTAAGAGTGTAGGAACTGGTTTAGTAGGTGCACCAGAGTGCGGAGACGTAATGCGTTTGCAAATAGAAGTAGACGAAGCAACGGGTCTTATTACCGATGCTAAATTTAAAACATTTGGTTGCGGTTCTGCCATTGCCTCTTCTTCTTTAGCCACAGAGTGGTTAAAAGGAAAAACAATTGACGAAGCAGTTAAAATTGACAATATGGATTTAGTGGAGGAATTAAATTTACCTCCTGTTAAAATTCACTGTTCTGTTTTAGCAGAAGATGCTATTAAAGCAGCTATTAATGATTTCCGTGTTAAAAACGGATTGGCTGAATTAGTATTTGAGCAAAGCCACGTTTAATTTAGGTCTTCTATTTATAACCTATGAGCGAAGTAGCCCAAGAGAATTCAATTTATGTAAGTGCCAAGGCAAAAGCCAAGGTCGTGCAGTTAATGCAAGACGCTGGCGTTACAGGCGATGCTAGCTATTTTTTAAGAGTAGGAGTAGTAGGGGGTGGTTGTTCTGGATTAAGTTATAAGCTCGATTTTGATAATGAAATTAAGCCCATGGATCAAGTATTTGAAGACAATGGGGTCAAAATTGTGACCGACTTAAAAAGCTTTTTATACTTGGTGAATACCGAGTTGGAATTTTCAGATGGATTAAATGGAAAAGGCTTTTACTTCAATAATCCTAATGCCAGTAGAAGTTGTGGTTGTGGAGAGAGCTTTGCAGTTTAAGTTCAACAGGTCCTTAGATAGGCTAGCCATAAAAATCATAAGATAATTATAATATTGAATGCTCCGTTATCACGGGGCATTTTTTTGTAGCTTTGAACCATGTGGGCAATTTGTAAAAAAGAATGGGCGCAGTATTTCAATGGCTTAACAGGCTATGTAATCATTGGCTTTTACTTAATGGTCAATGGGCTTGTCTTATTTGTACTTCCTAATTTTAATGTACTTGATTTTGGCTATGCTTCTTTGCAGGCTTATTTCGATTTTGCCCCTTGGTTTTTACTACTCTTAGTGCCTGCTATTACCATGCATAGCTTTGCTGACGAATACAAGCAGGGTACTTATGAAATTATTAGAACCTTACCTATTAGTCCTTTGCAGTTAGTAGCGGGGAAATTTTTAGGTAATTTATTAATTGTCATTGTAGCAATAGCCCCTACCTTATGTTACGCTTATACTTTACATGCTTTAAGTGATGTCGGAGGCCTAGACTTCGGAGCTACTTATGGTTCGTATCTTGGTTTATTATTTCTAGCGGCTAGTTATACAATGGTAGGTATCTATATTAGCAGTACTACAAAGAATAATTTAGTTTCTTTATTAATTTCCATTTTGGTTTGTATTGTTTTATTTAAAGGTTTTTATCTGCTAAGTTTCCTTCCAGCTTTTGCAAATGGCACCGATTATTTTATAAGCAAATTAGGCCTAGAAGCACATTATTTAAATATGAGTAAAGGCCTGCTAACTGCACAGGACATTGTTTATTTTTTATCGATACTTATTTTATTTGGTCTAGGTAGTATTGAAAATATTAAGGGGAAAGTGAGATATGCCATAACAGTAGGTGCTTTGATTATTATAAATGTATTTTTTTCTTTTTATAGCTATCAGTTCGATCTAACTAAAGAACATAGGTATACTTTTAGTGAAAGCACAGAGAAAATTATATCTGCTATAAAAAAACCTGTAAAGATTCATCTTTATTTAGGGGGTGAACTACCCGCTTATTATAAAACTATTGCTGTATCTACTGCAGAATTATTAAATCATTTTAAGCAAATTAATCCCAAGGCCATTCACTGGGATATTGAAGTACCTGGTGAATTGTATAAAAACGATGCCTTATATCAATTTTATGATAGTTTATCAAAATTGGGTTTGCCTATTCAAAAAATACAAACCGAAAATGGTCCTTCCGATAAAAGAGTGGAGCAGTTAATGATTCCTGGAGCACTTATTGAAATAGAAGGCCAGTCTCCCATGGTGATTGACCTTCGTAGTAGTAAAAAATATTTCAAACCCTATAATATTGTAAAAGATATTCCCGAAGAAGACAACCAGGCTACTGCGAATGCCGCAGTTTCTTTACTAGAATATAAGTTTACACAAGCGCTTTATTTATTAAATAGAACGGTGGTGCCTAATATTGCTTATTTGACAGGCAACGGGGAGCCCGTTAATTTAACGGTGAATGATTTAGGGGAATCGATTATGCATAATTACAATTTAGCAGTATTTGATTTAAAGAAAGGGTTTCCGAATGCTCAAAAAATTAAAACATTACTTATTGTAAAGCCTAGTCAACCATTTACAGAGCTCGATAAATTAAAAATAGATCAGTATGTCATGGGAGGTGGAAATATTGTATGGGCTATTGATAAGTTATATGCTGAATATGATAGTTTACAAAAAACCAGTGGCTCTTATATTGCTTATGACAGAAGTTTAGCCTTAGATGATTTACTTTTTAAATACGGGGTAAGAATTAATTCCAATTTGGTACAAGATTTAAATTGCGCGAAGCTACCCATGGTTGTAGGCAAGGAGGAAAATGGAAGCCCCATTATACAAAGAATGCCTTGGCCTTATTCTCCTTTTTTACAAGGCAATGAAACAAGCCCCATTGTTCAAAATATAGACAGAGTATTAACTTATTTTCCTTCCAGCATTGACACCATTGCGGTTAAAGGTATTCACAAAACAATTTTACTAAGTACCGATTCTAATAGCCGTATACTAAGCTCTCCCAATATAGTAGATTTAAATAGCGGTAAGAGGGAAGGCGAATTGGAAAGTTTTCAAAAAAATCATTTAGCGGTAGCTGTTTTATTAGAAGGTAAATTTTCTTCCTTATTTACCAATAGAATGAATGCTGCAATGCTCGATAGTATCAAGGCCTCTTCTGGCCTAGGTTATTTAGAAAAAGGGACTGCTATTTCAAAACAAGTCATTATTTCGGATGCAGATATTCTAACCAACCAAGTGGATCTGAAAAGAGGACCCTTGCCCATGGGTATGATGCCTTTTGAAGAGTACAAATTTGCCAATCATGATTTTTTTGTAAACACGATTGCTTATTTAAATGAGCCCACCAGTTTATTAGATGCGCGAACTAAACAACAAACACTGCGTTTATTAAATCGTGAAAAAGTAGAGGAGCATAGAATATTAGTGCAAATTGTTTTAGTCATTGGGCCGCTATTGCTATTGGGACTTTTATTTTTAATTTGGACAGGGTATCGAAAACGCCAATTTGCTATTTAGTAAGTAAGTTGTAACTTTATAATATGTCAACAGATCAATTAGTATATCTTGTTTTTGGAGTGGTTATTCTTTTTGCATTAATCTTAGACCTAGGGTTTTTAAGTAAAAAAAATGCTATCATTACTTTAAAGCAAGCCTTACGTCAAACTTTTTTTTGGGTATTACTAGCACTTGCTTTCTTTGTATTTATGTGGGTAGAAGAAGGGCAAAAATTAGGTTTTGAATATCTAAGTGGTTATCTGATGGAATGGAGTTTAAGTATTGATAATATTTTTGTCTTCATTTTAATTTTCAATGCATTCAAAGTAAAAGAAAAACATATACCAAGAGTATTATTAATAGGTATACTAGCAGCTATTTTGTTCAGGGTTATTTTTATTACAGTAGGAGTTGCGCTAGTGGCAAAGTTTGCATGGGTACTTTATATTTTTGGCGTCTTCCTAGTGTATACTGGTTATAAAATGTTTATAGCAGGCGAGGAAGATAGCTTCGATCCGCATAGCTCTAAAGTATATATCTTTTTAAAAAAATTCTTACCTATTGGCAATACCGATGGTGATGGCAAGTTTGTCATCAAAGACCACAACAATAAACCTTTGTACACAAGTTTATTTGTAGTGGTAGTACTTTTAGCAGCCATTGATATTGTTTTTGCCTTGGATTCTATTCCAGCGGTAATGGGTATTTCAAGAAGTAGTTTAGTCATTTATACTTCCAATATTTTTGCCATACTAGGACTACGTTCTTTGTTCTTTTTATTAAGAGGGGCGGTGAACCAATTTGAACATTTACAACAAGGCATTGCCATTGTACTAGTTTTTATTGGTGTTAAGATGTTAGGCGAACATTATATTAATATTTGGTTAGATAAAAATACACAGGTACTTATTTCCTTAATGGTAATTATCTTTTGTATTTCAGGCTCCATTTTTTATTCTATTTTCACAAGCAAGAAAAAATTAGCAAAAGGAAATTCAGAAGCGGCTCCATAAAACTATACTATATTTGCAGCAGGTTATATAAAATCTACATTATACAAAATTTATGAACGGGAAAAAGGTTGCCTTACTTATTGCTTTAATAATTTTCATCGATCAAGCTATTAAGTTCTATATTAAACTTAATTATTTTATTGGGGAAGAGCATGTGATGCTAGGCTCATGGGCAAGGTTACATTTTATAGAAAACGAAGGCATGGCTTGGGGCTTAAAATTTGGGGGTGGTTTTGGAAAAATAATCTTGACTTTGTTTCGCTTGGCTGCTGTTATTTGGGGCACTTTTTTAATCAAGGGCTTCATTGAAAAAAAATACCATAATGGTTTTATTTTTTGTGCTGCCTTAATTTATGCCGGTGCGGTGGGTAATTTAATAGACTCTTTGTTTTACGGGCTCATATTTGAAGCAAGTGTACCTTATACAACCATGGTAGCGCAATTATTTCCGCTAGGTGGAGGCTATGGTAGTTTTTTACATGGAAGAGTAGTAGACATGTTTTATTTCCCCATTATTCAAAATGCACATTTTCCTAGCTGGTTCCCTATTTGGGCAGGGGAAGAATTTGAATTTTTCCGACCTGTATTTAATTTTGCCGATGCATCCATTAGTACCGGGGTCATTACTTTATTTATTTTTCAAAAGAAGTTCTTCGGTGATACAGACATTCCCACCGACCAAGCCAATAAACTAAGCCAAGAGCAGCCCCAAGCTTAGTTTTTACGAACTTATCCCCTAATCATCAATCCAAACCAAGGCTGTCCTTTTTTACAAGCTTATTCGTACCTTCGTGGCCTAAAAATGAGCTAGGATAAGCGTTGTATGAGTAAAAAATACCCAGAATTTAATGGATTAAATCTGCCTCAAATGGAGGCAGAAATATTGGCTTCTTGGAAGTCCGAACAGGCTTTTGAGCAGTCGGTAGCTTTAAGAGAAGGCAAAACCCCTTTTGTTTTTTATGAAGGGCCTCCGAGTGCCAATGGAATGCCTGGTATTCACCATGTTATTTCTAGAACTTTAAAAGACATGGTATGTAGGTATAAAACCATGCAAGGTTTTCAGGTAAAAAGAAAAGGCGGATGGGATACCCATGGTTTACCTGTTGAATTAGGTGTAGAAAAAGAATTGGGGATTACCAAAGAAGATATTGGCAAGAAAATAAGTGTAGAAGAGTATAATAAGAAATGTAGAGAAGCGGTACTGCGTTATAAAAAAGAATGGGATGATATCACCAATAAAATGGGTTATTGGGTGGACTTGAATAATCCCTATATCACTTTTGAAAATAATTATATTGAAACACTTTGGTGGATATTAAGTACCCTTTATAAAAAAGGTTATTTGTATCAAAGTGTAAGTATACAACCGTATTCGCCTGCAGCAGGTACTGGATTAAGTTCACATGAACTCAATCAGCCAGGTACTTATAAAGATGTAAAAGATACTTCAACGGTGGCTATGTTTAAAGCAGTAGAAAATGCAGGTAGCCAATTTTTATTTGATGCAGTAAATACAGCGAATTCAAAGTCGAAGGAAATATTTTACATGGCTTGGACCACCACACCATGGACCTTACCTTCTAACTTAGGACTCACTGTTGGACCTAATATTGAATATGTTTTAGTGGCAACGTATAACCCGTATACAGCCATACCCGTGAATGTGATACTTGCTAAAAACTTAGTGTCAAAATATTTTAAAGAAGAAGGGGAAGGTCTAGAAAGTTTTGCAGAAGGGGATAAAATTATTCCTTGGAAAATAATTACTACTTCCAAAGGGAATGAATTTAATGGACTACGTTATGAGCAGTTGATGCCTTTTGAAGCCAATGACCCTTCAACATTTGAAGGAGATCCCTTTAAAATAGTAGTAGGTGATTTTGTAACCACAGAAGATGGAACAGGTATCGTACATACTTCTCCTGCCTTTGGTGCAGATGACTATAAAGTAGGACAAAAAAATAATTTAGGAATTATTACGCTAGTAGATAGAGAAGGAAAATTTGTAGAAGGGGTGGGAGAATTTAGCGGCCGCTTTGTAAAAAATTATAAAGACGAAAAAGACTACCAGGACGTAAACGTAGATATTTCTGTAAAACTGAAAAAAGAAAACAGAGCCTTTAAGGTAGAAAAATATGAACATAATTATCCGCATTGTTGGAGAACAGATAAGCCTATTTTATATTATCCATTAGACGCTTGGTTTATTAAAACCACTGCGGTGAAGGAAAGACTCATAGAATTAAATAAAACTATTAATTGGAAACCAAAGAGTACGGGCGAAGGTCGTTTTGGCAACTGGTTAGAGAATATGGTGGATTGGAATTTATCTCGTAGCCGTTATTGGGGAACCCCACTTCCTATTTGGAGAACCGAAGATGGTACAGAAGAAGTTTGTATAGGATCGATTGAAGAATTAACCAAAGGATTTTTAGCTGCCAAAGAAAAAGGGTTAAATAAAGAGGTTGATTTAAAAATTATAGATGGCAAGTTAGACGTGGATTTACATAAACCTTATGTAGATCAAATAGAATTAGTAAGTGCTAGTGGCCAAGCCATGAAGCGTGTGTCTGATTTAGTAGACGTATGGTTTGATTCTGGTGCCATGCCTTATGCACAGTGGCATTATCCATTTGAAAATAAAGACCTAATAGATAAAGGACAAGCCTTTCCAGCCGATTTTATTTGTGAGGGTGTAGACCAAACGCGTGGATGGTTTTATACTTTACATACACTCGGTGTTCTGCTGTTTGATAGTGTGGCTTACAAAGCAGTCATGAGTAATGGACTTGTCTTGGACAAGAACGGCAATAAGATGAGTAAGCGACTTGGCAATGTGGTGAACCCTTTTGAAACGATTGAAAAGTATGGTGCCGATGCCACACGTTGGTATTTAGTGACCAATGCATCTCCATGGGATAATTTAAAATTTGATATGTCTGGTATACAAGAAGTGCAAAGAAAATTCTTTGGTACTTTATACAATACTTATCAGTTTTTTGTTTTGTATGCCAACGTAGATGATTTTCATTTTGAACAAGATACTATTCCTTTAGCCGAGCGACCAGAAATTGATCGTTGGATTATTTCTTCTTTACATACTTTAATTCAAACAGTCACTAGCTCAATGGATGATTTCGAACCCACCACTGCGGGCCGTGCTATTGAAACTTTTGTGGACGAGCATTTAAGCAACTGGTATGTAAGACTATGTCGTCGTCGTTTTTGGAAAGGAACTTATATGCAAGATAAAATTGCAGCTTATCAAACCTTATACGAATGTATTGAAACCATTACAAAATTAATGGCCCCTATCGCACCATTCTTCGCTGATCAAGTTTTCAGAAATTTAAATAGCGTTACTCAAAAACATAATTATAGTTCTATTCATCATGCTCCTTTCCCTATTGCAGACAAATCTCAAATAGATACTGCTTTAGAAACCAGAATGCAAATGGCGCAGGATATTTGTTCATTGGTTTTATCTATAAGAAAAAAAGTGAATATCAAAGTGCGTCAGCCTTTGCAAAAAATATTAATTCCTGTTTTAGATCCAGCCACGAAAACGGCCATTGAATTAATGGAAGAATTAATACTTGCCGAAGTAAACGTTAAAGAAATTAATTATATAACAGAGACGGAAGGGGTGATTAGCAAAAAGGTAAAAGCCAATTTCAAATTATTGGGCGCTAAGTTGGGTACGAAAATGAAACAAGCTTCTGCTGTCATTGCTAATTTGACCCAGGCGCAAATTACTAGTTTGGAAAAAGAGGGAAGTTTAGCCTTAGACATTGAAGGAGAGACTATTGAGTTGCTAATCAATGAGGTAGATATTATAGCAGAAGATATACCAGGATGGAGCGTAGCTGTCAAAAATGCACTCACTGTTGCCTTGGATATTACCATTAACCCTGAGTTATTGAAGGAAGGACATGCTCGTGAGCTAGTAAATAGGGTCCAAAACATCAGAAAAGAGAGCAATTTCGAGCTTACAGACAAGATTTTGCTTGAAATTGAGGATAATACAGACTTGAAGGAGTCCATTATTCAATTTTCGGGCTATATTTGCCGCGAAATTCTCGCAGTCCAGATAGACTTCCTACCGGCCTTGAAAGAGGGGGTAGAAGTTGACATAAATGATCACAAATTAAGAATTTCAGTTAGACAAAAAGGATAAATATGCCTACAAAAAAACCAGCACCTAAAAAGGCGGCCCCTGCTAAGAAAGCAGCTCCTAAAAAGTCAGCACCTGTAAAAAAGGCGGCTACTGCTAAAAAAGCAGCCCCTGCAAAAAAGGTAGCTCCCAAGAAAGTGGTTCCTGCAAAAAAGGTAGCGCCTAAAAAAGCAGTTCCTTCGAAACAAGCTCCCAAAAAAGCGGCACCCGTAAAAAAAGTAGTTCCTAAAAAAGCAATTCCTGTAAAAAAACCGGTACCCGTTAAAGCACCTTTAAAAAAAGCAACTCCTATTAAAGCTCCTATAAAAAAAGTAGTTCCTGTAAAGGCAGCTCCAAAGCCAATCGTGAAACCTATCGCTAAGCCAGTTGAAAAATATGTTCCTCCTGCAAAGCCGGTTCCAAAAATTCCAACGCCTCCTGTAAAACCAGTGCGTAAAGTGGCAGAACCTATAAAGGATATTAAAGTTCCAAAAATTGGTGCTAAAAGTAGCGTGCCTTATCAACCAGGCTACGTTCCTATGGAAAGAAGAAAAGAAGTAGAAAGATCTACGGAGACTTTAGTAAAATATTCTGATGCAGAATTAAAAGAGTTTAAAGATTTAATTTCTAAAAAAGTAGATGCTGCTAAGAAAGAGTTAGTTTACTTACAAGGTATTATAACACGCAAGGATGAATTAGGCGGAGATAATGACGATGCTAGATACATGACCATGGAAGATGGTAGTGTTAGTATGGAAAGAGAGCAGTTAGGTCAAATGGCTTCTAGACAAATTACTTTTATAGACCATTTAGAAAAAGCCTTGATGCGTATTGAAAATAAAACCTACGGTATTTGTAGAGTAACAGGTCGCTTAATAGACAAAGCGCGTTTACGTGCAGTGCCTCATGCTACCTTAAGCTTAGAAGCAAAATTGGGGTATGTAAAAAATAGCAACGATCAGTAAAATAACAGAAAAGTAGATCAAAAGAGTAGATCAAAAGAGTG
>JBAXWU010000006.1:0-30419 GCA_037128235.1 Chitinophagia bacterium
TTTTTTATAGCTGAGATATTCGCCACCACATCTAATTCATCGGCGCCATCTACCATGGCTAAAATAATTTCTGCAATTTTTGCTTCGGTAGCACTATAACCAAATGGAAATCCAATAACAGTGGCTACTTGCACCGTTGAACCTGCCAGTTTTTCTTTCGCTAATTTCACAAAATTAGGAGGCACACATACGGCTGCAAAATCATACTGCTTAGCTTCAGCACATAATTTTTCAATATCCGCTACTAAACAAGTAGGTTTTAAAATAGTATGGTCGATGTATTTATTAAGCGGCGTCTTTTCCATGACAAGCTTTGAATTTTTTTCCACTACCACAAGGACAAGGGTCGTTGCGTCCCGTTTTAGGACCAACTTGAATAGGCGCTTGCTTTATATCACTAGGATCGTTGTAAGCATTACTACCAGCTTCCTCTGTTCTATTCGCACTTAATTTACTTAAGTCTGTTTTTTGTTGACGACCTTCTTTCACCGCATCTTCTAAAGGCAAATGCGCATGACATAAAAATTGAACTAGCTTCTGATTAATTTCAATATCCATTTTTCTAAATAATTCAAAAGCTTCCATTTTATAAATAACTAGAGGATCTTTTTGTTCGTAGGTAGCTGTTTGTACCGATTGCTTTAAATCGTCCATGGCTCTTAAATGTTCTTTCCAAGCATCATCAATAAAGCTTAAGGCAATATTTTTTTCTGCTTGAGCAGCTAGTGTGGCGCCTTCTGTGCTTACATTCTTGTCTAAGTTTACGAGCACATTGTAGGCAATTTTTCCATCACCCACGGGCACAATTACATTTTCAATATGTGCTCCTTGGTTTTTTCTAATATTTTTGAAAACAGGCATGCTTTGTTTCATCATCTCCTTTTTCTTATACTCATAATGCGCAATGGCTTCTTGATATACTAATTCTACTAGTGCAGCATCATTAGTTGACTTAAATTCATCTTGCGTTATTTTAGTATCAAAACCTGTTTGAACAATTAAGGATAATTTAAGCCCTTCGTAATCGTTGTTCAATTTATAATTCGTCACTACGCCTTCAATCACCTGATAAAATGCATTGTCTAAGTCCAAGGCTAGTCTTTCTCCAAACAAAGCATGATTTCTTTTTTTGTAAATCACGGTTCTTTGTTTGTTCATCACATCATCATATTCTAACAAACGCTTTCTTACCCCAAAGTTATTTTCCTCTACTTTTTTCTGTGCACGCTCAATTGATTTTGTAATCATGCTGTGCTGAATAACCTCCCCTTCTTTATAACCCGCAAAGTCCATCACTTTAGCAATACGCTCACTTCCAAACATGCGCATTAAATCGTCTTCCAAAGAAATAAAGAATTGAGAAGAACCAGGATCACCTTGTCTACCGGCACGTCCACGTAATTGTCTGTCTACACGACGAGACTCGTGACGCTCTGTACCAAGTATGGCTAAACCGCCAGCCGCTTTTACTTCAGGACTTAATTTAATATCGGTACCACGACCTGCCATGTTGGTGGCAATGGTAACCGCTCCTGTTAAACCTGCTTCTGCAACCACCTGTGCTTCACGCGCATGTTGTTTGGCGTTGAGTACATTGTGTGGAATATTTTGTTGACGCAACATTCTACTTAATAATTCACTTACCTCCACTGAAGTAGTTCCGCATAAAACAGGACGTCCTTTTTCTCTTAAAGCAACAATGGCTTCAATGACCGCCCCTAATTTTTCACGCTTAGTTTTATATACTAAATCTTGCTCGTCATTTCTAATAGCTGGAATATTGGTAGGAATAGAAACCACATCTAATTTATAAATACTCCAAAACTCTGATGCCTCTGTTTCGGCAGTACCTGTCATACCGGCTAACTTATGGTACATTCTAAAAAAGTTCTGCAAAGTAATAGTGGCATAGGTTTGTGTAGCCGCTTCAATTTTTACATTCTCTTTGGCCTCAATGGCTTGGTGTAATCCGTCTGAATAACGGCGACCTTCCATGATACGACCTGTTTGCTCATCTACAATTTTTACTTGTCCTTCAATGACTACATACTCCACATCGTTGTCAAATAAAGTATAGGCTTTTAATAATTGATTCACTGTGTGAATACGATCGGCCTTAATACTATAGTCGGTAATGATGCTTTCTTTTTGTTGGAATTTTTCTTCCGCAATTAAGTTTGCATTTTGATCAATGGCATTTAAGGCCACACTAATATCGGGTAGTAAAAAGAAATTAGGATCTTCTCCTTGCTTGGTAATTAATTGTAAACCTTTATCGGTTAATTCTACTGAATTATTTTTTTCGTCAATATGGAAAAATAAATCTACATCCACATTGTGCATTTCTCTTTGCTGGTCAGCTAAATAATGATTCTCCGCTTTTTGCAATTTCACTCTTACCCCAGGCTCACTTAAGTATTTAATAATAGCACTATTTTTAGGTAAGCCTCTAAACGCTGTATATAAAGCCTTTCCGCCATCTTTAGGATCGTCATTACCTTCTGCTATTTTCTTTTTAGCCTCAATTAAAAATTGGTTCACCGTTTTCTTTTGCATCTCTACCAACTTTTCAATTCTTGGTTTCAATTCAAAAAATTGTTGCTCTCCTGTTTGATAGCCAATGGGACCAGATATAATTAAAGGTGTACGCGCATCATCAATTAATACACTATCCACTTCATCCACCATCGCATAATGATGTTTACGTTGCACCATCTCTTCCGGTGTGTGCACCATATTATCTCTTAAATAATCAAATCCAAATTCATTATTGGTACCATAGGTTATACCTGCTCGGTAAGCATTTCTACGTTCTTCTGAATTCGGCTGATGCTTATCGATACAATCTACTGTAATACCCAACCACTCAAATAAAGTACCATTCCATTCACTATCTCTTTTAGCTAAATAGTCGTTTACTGTTACAATGTGCACCCCTTCTCCGGCAAGTGCATTTAAATAAGCGGGTAAAGTAGAAACTAAAGTTTTACCCTCACCCGTTGACATTTCGGCAATCTTACCTTGGTGTAAAACAATACCTCCTAATAACTGCACATCATAGTGCACCATATTCCAAGTAATGGGTGTACCTGCCGCCTTCCAAGTAGTTTGGAATACCGACTGGTCGCCCTTAATACTGATATATTCTTTTTTGACAGATAAGTCTCGATCCAATTGGGTGGCTGTTGATACCAACTGCTCTTCATCGGTGAATCTGCGGGCCACTTCCTTTACCACCGCAAAGGCTTCTGGCAAAATGTCCCAAAGTACCTTTTCCAAAGTCGTATCCTTTTCCTTTTTGAGCAAGTCTACCTGCTCATAAAAACCATCTCTACCCATAAAATCACTAGTAGGCAGGACTTCCGCCTCTGCTTGAAGAGCTTCAATTTGGCTATCGGTATCGGCTAAATAGGCCTTAATTTTAGCCTTAAATTCAGTGGTTTTAGCTCTTAATTCATCGTTGGAAAGGCCTTTATAGCTATTGAAATGGCCATTAATAACAGCCACTAAATGGTCTATTTTTTTAACGTCCTTTTCGCTTTTAGAACCTCCAAATAGTTTACTTATAATTTGCAACATAATCCTGCTTAATAATTGTGTAATTTCCTATACTCAATAGGCGTGCCAAAGTTAAGTAATTGGGGTGAGTTTGAGGGTTTTAAGGGGGGTCCAATATAAAAAATAACAACAATGGCCTTAAAATTGAAAAATGGATGAAAAAATGATACCTTTGCTCGCCTTTGGAGCCCTACAATTTTAGCAGGCTTCCACTTGAACATCAGAAACTAAAAAATGCTATGGCAGGTCAATTAAACGAAGTAAGAAATAGGATAAAAAGTACACAAAGTACGCAGCAGTTAACCAAGGCCATGAAAATGGTAAGTGCTGCCAAATTACGCCGTGCGCAAGACGCCATCACTCAAATGAGACCCTACACACGTAAGTTGCAAGAAATGTTAAGCAATATTATTGGAAGCTTAGATGGAGATATGAATTTAGCTTTAGCTGAAACGCGTCCAGTGAATAATGTTTTAATAATTGTAATTACTTCTGATAGAGGTTTATGCGGTGGATACAATGCCAACTTAGTAAAGTTAGCCAAGTCAACAATAGCTGAAAAATACGCGAATAAAAATATCACTATTTGGAATATTGGAAAGAAAGGATACGAAAGTTTAACCAAAACAGGTTACAAGACCAATGCCGATTTTAAAGATATTTTCTTGAATTTAAAATTTGAAAATGTTCAAACAGCAGCGAAGGCAGCCATGACTGCCTTTTCAAATAAAGAATTTGATGCGATAGAAATTATTTATAGTGAGTTTAAAAATGCTGCTACTCAATTACCTACTGCAGAAGCCTTTTTACCTATCCCTACTTTAGCTAAAAAAGGAAACAAGAAAAAAACTGATTTCATTTTTGAACCACAGAAAGAAGTGTTGGTAGCAGCCTTAATGCCTAAAATTTTAAATACACAATTATTTAAAGCAGTACTTGACGCCAATGCAAGTGAGCATGGTGCAAGAATGACTGCGATGGACAAAGCAAGTGAAAACGCAAACGAATTATTAAAATCATTGAAATTATCATATAACCGTGCACGTCAAGCCGCTATTACCACCGAATTAACGGAGATAGTTAGTGGTGCCGCTGCCTTAAACGGTTAAGACCCAACAACTATGGAAATTAGTCAAATCATACCTCATATTGAAGCACTTATTTTTGCAAGTGAAAAAGCATTGAATGCGAATGATATTACCGAGCTTATTAATAATGCTTTTGGATTTTTAGAAGAGCGTATTAGTTTAGACCAAGTAGAAACTGCATTAGAAGGTATTCAAGAAAAATATAGCACTGAATTTTATCCTTTTGAATTAAAACAAAGCGGCGGTGGCTGGCAGTTTTTAACCAAGCCCGATTTTCATAAAACTATTGCTCAATTAAATGGAGATAAATTTTTAAAGCGTTTGTCCAATGCGGCTTTAGAATCTTTAGCTATTATTGCTTACAAGCAACCTATCACCAAGGGCGAAGTGGAAGCTATTAGAGGTGTGAACAGCGATTACTCTATTCAAAAATTATTAGAAAAGGAATTAATTACCATTAGTGGTCGTAACGAGCATTTACCAGGTAAGCCATTAGTATATTCTACTTCTAAAAACTTCATGGATTATTTCGGTATTAATTCAACCGACGACTTACCAAAAATTAGAGAGGTCTTAGCAGAACAATTGGTAGAAGCTACTGTCATTAAGCCTGAAGACTTCACAGACAACAGTGTTTTAGAACAAACCGAAGAGGAAGAGACTCCGAATCTGCCTGAAGAAGATGCCGGCCCTGAAAGCCCTGTGCAATAGTCCATCTAAGACTTACCATTCTTCTATTTTTTTTCAAAATTATACACTTGTTATAATGACTGAACCTAGTTCTCATTGTATCTTCGTGAAATGAATCCAAGTATATCTTACGAAGAGCTTAATAAAGCGGCCGCTACCTTTGGCACGCCTTTGTATGTTTACCATGGCGAAAAAATTGAAAGCCAATATCAAAACTTATTGACTCATTTTTCAAGTAAGTCTACCCGATTTTTTTATGCTTCTAAATCACTTACCAATATTCATATTTTAAACCTTGTTAAAAATGCGGGCTGCAATATTGACTGCAGTTCTATTAACGAAGTTAAATTAGCCATGCATGTTGGATTTGATGTTGAAAATATTTTATACACCAGCAATAGTGTTGCCTTCGAAGAAATAAAAGAAGCCGTAAGTTTAGGCGTGCATGTAAATATTGATAGCCTCTCTAATGTAGAGAAGTTTGGTGCTGCATTCGGTGGCAGGTACCCAGTAGGTATAAGAATTAGACCCGATATTATGGCAGGAGGGAATTTAAAAATTTCAACAGGGCATGATAAAAGTAAGTTTGGCATTCCTTATACAGAAAAAGAAACGCTAAAAAATATTCAAAAAAAATATGGCATTAATATTAGTGCCTTACATATTCATACGGGTAGTGAAATTAAAGATGTAGCGGTATTTTTACAATCGGCAACGGTATTTGAAAATTTATTACCCGATTTTCCTACTGTCAATATTTTAGATTTTGGAGGTGGCTTTAAAGTGCCTTATATGCCAGAGGAAAAAGGAACAGATATTGCTTTATTAGGAGCGGAGGTAAATAAAATTATGGAAAAGCTGTCTGCTGCAATGGGACGCAACCTCACCGCTTGGTTTGAACCAGGAAAATATTTAGTAAGTGAGTCGGGCTATTTTATTACACAGGTGAATGTTTTAAAAAAATCGGGGGATATTGAATTTGCTGGTATTAATAGTGGCTTAAACCATTTAATAAGACCTATGTTCTATGATGCTTACCATCATATTGTAAATATATCTGCCCCTACAAAGGAATTAAAAAACTATGCAGTGGTAGGTAATATTTGCGAGACCGACACCTTTGCCTGGGACCGCCCAATTGCAAGTATTGAAGAAGGAGACTACCTAGTATTTTTTAATGCAGGGGCTTATGGTTATGAAATGTCTAGTAATTATAATGCAAGGTATAAGCCTGCTCAAGTTTTATATAAAAACGGAAAGGCTACATTAATTAGCAGGGCCGATACTTTCGAGGACTTACTCCGATTACAAATACCATTAAGCTAATAATCATGATTGAAATACAAAATATTAGCAAAAAGTTTGGAGATAAGGTTGTCATTGATGATATCAGCGCTCAATTTAAACCTGGTATTTGTAATTTAATTATTGGAACTAGTGGAAGTGGTAAAACTGTTTTAGTTAAGTGTATTGTTGATTTACTAAAAGCCGATAAAGGTGAAATACTATTCGACCATACGCTTTTTTCTAAGATGGATAAAGAAGAAAGAAAAGACTTAAGACAAAACCTAGGTATGCTATTTCAGGGGAATGCCTTATTTGATTCTTTAACGGTGGAAGACAATGTAAAATTTCCATTAGACATGTTTTCTACCCTAACTGCTGAAGAGAAAAAAATAAAAGTAAACGAAATTTTAGCCCGCGTAAAATTGGAGGGGGTCAATAATAAATTTCCTGCCGAATTAAGTGGGGGGATGAAAAAAAGAGTGGGATTAGCCCGCGCCTTGGTCATGAAACCCAAGTATTTATTTTGCGATGAACCTAATTCAGGCTTAGACCCTCAGACATCGATGGTTATTGATAAACTCATAGAAGAGTTAACGGTTGAATTCAATATCACGACCATTGTAGTTACCCATGACATGAATAGTGTAATGGAAATTGGGAATCATATTGTTTATTTACACCAAGGCAAGAAAGAATGGGAGGGCTCTAATAAAGACATTATATATAGTGAAAATAAACTACTCAATAATTTTATCTTTGCCTCTGATTTTTTACAAGATGCCAAGGCCATGAGAATGCAATCCAACCCCTCTAAATAATTCAAGTAATAATTTATTCAAATTCAATAATATAAAACTCTAAAAGTACCATTATGAAATACCTTTTTGCCACCTTATTTAGCTTTTTACTTATTAGTCAATTAGAGGCACAAATTTCTGGGGACCCTGGTGCTCCTTATTTAAAAAATAATAAAATTCCTCCCTTCTCTATTACTTCAGTGGATGGTAAGGAAATCACCAATAAGCAAATGCCTAAGTATGCATTTACCTGCATTATTATATTTAGCCCCGACTGCTCGCATTGTGAAAAAGAGGCAGGCGATATTAATAAGTATGCAGATAAGTTTAAAAACGTACTCTTTATTTGGGATAGCTACCGTGATATGGAGTCTATCAAGAGATTTGCTGCAAAGTATAATTTGGTTGATAAACCCAATGTAATTATTGGTCGTGATCCTAATTTTACCCTACCTACTTTTTACCGCCCAAGAATGACACCCTTTGTGGCCCTATACCAGAAAGGGGTATTGTTAAAAGTGTATGAAGAAGGTGCAGATGTTTTCGAATTGATTAAAATAATAGAAGGTAAATAACTAACTTTGCCCCGTAAAATAAAACACTTAAATAAAAATTACATTATATGAAAGTTACCGTAGTGGGTGCAGGAGCCGTAGGAGCAACTTGCGCAGACAATATTGCTCGTAAAGAATTAGCTCAAGAATTAGTTTTATTAGATATTAAAGAAGGATTTGCAGAAGGTAAAGCACAGGATATGATGCAGACCGCTGCTTTATTAGGTTTTGATACAAAAATTAGTGGTAGTACCAATGATTATAGCAAAACCGCTAATTCAGATGTAGTAGTTATTACTTCTGGTTTGCCGCGTAAGCCAGGTATGACGCGTGAAGAATTAATTGGCACGAATGCAGGTATTGTAAAAGGGGTTTGTGAGAATATTTTAAAATTCTCTCCTAACGCTATTATTATTGTTATTAGTAACCCAATGGACACCATGACATACTTAGCCCTACAGTCTACTGGTTTACCTAAGCATAGAATTATTGGAATGGGTGGTACTTTAGATAGTGCTCGTTTCAAATATCAATTAAGCACTACTTTAGATTGCAGCCCTGCGGACTTAAACGCCATTGTTATAGGCGGTCACGGCGATACCACTATGATTCCTTTAATTAAGCATGCTACTTGGAATAGTATTCCTGTAACAAAATTCTTAGATGCAGCAGCACAAGAAAAAATTGTGAACGATACCATGGTGGGTGGTGCAACTCTTACAAAATTATTAGGAACTTCTGCATGGTATGCACCAGGTGCAGCAGGAGCAGCCTTGGTAGAAAGTATTGTAAGAGATGAGAAAAAATTATTTACTTGTTGCGTAAGCTTGGATGGGGAATATGGCCAAAAAGATATTTGCTTAGGCGTTCCTGTAGTCATTGGCAAGAATGGCTGGGAAAAAATTGTTGCCATGGATTTATCTGCAGAAGAGCAAGCGGCCTTTAACAAAAGTGCCGAAGCTGTTAGAAGTATGAATGATGTTTTAAAAACATTGTAATTGTATCAGAATAAGTAAGCTATATAATTTTATCAGAATTATATAGCTTAATAAACTTATTTAGTTAATATTAAAAAGCCTTCTACTTAATTGTAGAAGGCTTTTTTAGTATTATATACTTTAGAAAAATTTATTATTTAATAACGTATCTAATTAATTATTCTAAGTAATTATATGGTAAGCTATAAAGTAGATTAAGAGACTTTATAAAACTCATTTGCTTTACTAGCAATAGTAGTAATATTTTGTAGTCGCATGCAAGCAAAATGGCCTTGAGGGCATTTATTTTCCCCTTGCTTAGAACAAGGTTGGCAACTTAAGCTAGGAACTATTGAATTATAATGAGGGGTTGTTGAGCCTTTAGGGTAATAAGCTTCAAACTGAAGAGCAGGACTAGTCGCACCCCAAATAGTAATAGTAGGTTTATTGAAAGCAGCTGCCACATGTAAAAAGCCGGTATCGTGAGAAACCACCACCTGCGCCATTTGAATAATACTAGCCGATTCTTTCAAGTCGTATTTACCGCAAGCATTATATATAAATTCAGGGACTGCAGCAGCTATTGCAGAAGCAAGCGTAATATCTTCTTTGCCTCCAATAAGCACAATGGGCTTTTTTATTTGCCTAGCTAGTTCAATCCATTTTTGAACAGGCATTTTTTTATTTAAATAAGAAGCACCAATAACAAAGGCTACAAAACCAGCCAAATGACTAGTGGGTAAATTAGCTGCCTTAAAACGATAGTCCTTTGAGAAAAAATAATCTAAGCCCTTACCATCGTTTTTTATATTAAAATGCTGAAGGGTATTTATATATCTCTCAGATACATGGGTCTTCGGTAAAAAGTTAATTTGCAGTTTGGCCAGTAACCATTTTTGAAGGCTCAATTTTTTATAAGAATAAGCAGGCGCTCCTAAGGCTTTTTTAATTTTCCAGCTTCTAATATTATGGTGTAAATCAATAATATAATCAAAGGGTATTTCTTTTAATCCAGCAATGGTACCGTCTATATTATTATCTAAAAAATGGCAATGATCGATATGGGGGTTCCCTATCACCAAATCTTTCATAGAAAGCTTGGTTAAAAAATGTATTTCAACACCCGGTATTTGATTTTTAGCACAACGTACCGCTGGTGTAGTTAAAACAATATCACCAATAGAAGAAAAACGTATAAATAGTAAACGCATATACTTGTATAACTAAGGAAGTGGGGTATCCTGTTCTAGATAATCTAAGTCCTTATGGTAGGTTTCTTCTGTAAATACAAAAGCAACAAGGGTAATAAGCATTACCGTAGCACCTGTAAAAATGCCACTTTGTACAATGGTCCAACCCATTTTCTTTTGTAATATATCTAAGAATAAAAAATTAATTAAAGGTAGTGCCCCTCTTACCATATTCGGAATGGTAGTAGCCGCGGTGGCCCTTAAATTGGTACCAAACTGTTCCGCTGCCATAGTATTAAAAATAGCCCAGTAGCCTGTACTAAAACCTAAGAATCCGCAAATGGCATACATTCTGTCGTCGGTATTATTAAAATTGCTAAAAAATAAAACCATGCCTACTATACTAAAAGTATAAAATAATAATAGGGCTTTTTTTCTACTTTTAAAATATTGACTCACATAGCCAATAAGTAAATCTCCAGTGGCAATACCAATATAGGCGAACATCACCGACTTGCCTGAGTCAATTAAATTCACTCCATATAAAGTAGAAGCAAATTTATTACTATAGTTTATCATGACCCCAATGACAAACCAAGTGGGTAGTCCAATTAAAATAGCCTTGATGTATTTAGAAAAGCGTTTATAAGAACTGAAGAATAATAAAAAATTACCTTTAGAAATATTGGCAAGCTTAGCCGACTCAAACATAAAGGACTCTGCTACTTTAACGCGTAATATTAAAAGACAAAAACCAAGCACCCCTCCTATTTGATAACATAATCTCCAGTCGGCGGTAGCTTTAAATGTAAAATACGCAAAGACAGCACCAAACAAACCAATACCTGCCACCATAGATGTACCAATACCTCTTTTATTTTTAGGTAGCATTTCAGATACTAGCGTAATGCCGGCACCTAATTCTCCTGCAAGTCCAATGCCTCCTAAAAAACGACAATACGCGTATTGGTCGACAGTTTGTACAAAGGAGGTTAAAAAATTAGCTGTTGAATAAAGTATAATGGACCCAAACAAAACTTTCAGCCTTCCTTTTTTATCACCTAATACACCCCATAAAATACCCCCTATTAATAAGCCCGACATTTGCCAGTTAATAATATGGGCGCTATCTACAATAATGGTTTCAGCAGTGGAACCTAAACTCATTACACTAGGCTGTCTTACAATAGTAAATAAAAGCAAGTCGTATACGTCTACAAAATAACCTAGGGCCGCCACTAAAACGGGCAGCGATAATAATCCTATTTGTTTATTAGTGGTCATAAGCTTTTTATGGTTACGATATTTTAAAATACTTTTTTAATATTCAATTTATTTTTTTGCGTTAGCCTATTTTTTTGTTCTATGCTTGAGCACTTGAATTATAACTGGAGCGGTAGTAACAAATACAATAACTAGCACAATAACTTCTAAATGCTTTTTTAAATCGAATTGAAATTGATTCAATATATAAGATTGTAAAAAATGTCCTGCGCAAAGCATGGAAGCCACCCAGGCTAAGCAACCCAACACGTTATAGTAAATAAATTTAGCCTTATCCATTTTTACAATGCCTGCTACAATGGGCGCAAAGGTTCTTACAATAGGAATAAACCTAGCTATTACTATGGCACGTCCTCCATGTTTTTCATAAAAGGCTTGTGCCTGTGCTAAATATTTTTTCTTAAAAAACAGATTTTCTTTCCAATCATACATAGCGGGGCCTACTTTATTACCTATTTGATAACCCACATAATTACCTAAAATTCCTGCCACTGAAATAAAAGAAAATATAATAAATAAATTAAGCCATTCATTATCACTTGCAAAAATTTGTGCAGCTAGCGGCGCACTATAAATACCTGCTACAAAAAGTAGGCTATCTCCAGGTAAGAAAAAACCAAAGAATAAACCGGTTTCTGCAAACACTACAAATAATAATAACCAAAGCCCTCCATTTTCAATATAATATTGAGGTTGTAATAATTGGCTCCAGTGAAAGGCGTCTAGTAATGTAATCATCAATAAAATATTTAAGCTTGCGCCGGATTTTCAAGTGCCCCTTCCCATTTACTTACCACAGTGGTAGCTAAACTGTTACCAAGTACATTGGTAGTGGAACGGAACATGTCACAGAAATGGTCAATGGGTAAAATTAAAGCAATTCCTTCTGGAGGAATATGAAACATGGCACAGGTTGCAGTAACTACAATTAAAGAGGCACGCGGCACACCAGCAATACCTTTACTCGTTAACATTAAAACTATAAGCATGGTTAACTGTGTGGCAATATCTATATGCACGCCATAGGCTTGTGCAATGGCCATACTTGCAAAAGTCATATACATCATGCTTCCATCTAAATTAAAAGAATAGCCTAATGGAAGAATAAAAGAAACAATTTTGTCCTTACAACCAAAGCGCACTAGCTCTTCAGATAATTTAGGAAATACCGCCTCGCTACTAGTAGTACTAAATGCAATAACGAGTGGAGAAGTGATATGTCTTAATAAAGAAGGAATTCTTTTGCCTAAAACTAAAAATCCAACCCCTAATAAGAAAATCCAAAGCACTCCAATACCCATTAAAAAGAATAATAAATATTTACCATAAAAAGCAAAAATGGCTAAACCCTTACTTGCAATAACTGCAGCAATAGCGCCAAAAACACCTAGTGGCGCAAAATTCATCACATAGCCCACCATTTTTAAAATAATATGTGAAACTGTTTCTAAGGCTTTAATAAAACCTTTGGCTGCATCTCCAATAGCAGCGGCAGCAACCCCAAAAAATATACTAAATATAACTATTTGTAAAATTTCATTATTAGACATTGCCTCAAACATACTTTTTGGAAAAACATGCTCTACGAAGTTGGCTAAACTAAAGGCCTTTGTATTTCCTAGTAAATCTTTAGCACCGGTTGTATCGGCATTGCTTAACGCAATTCCTTCTCCTGGTTTAAAAATATTGACAAGTACTAGTCCTATTAATAAACTCACAAGTGATGCAGTAATAAACCATAACATGGCCTTACCCCCCACACGACCTACTGTTTTTAAGTCGCCTAATTTGGCAATACCTACCACCAAAGTACTAAACACGAGGGGGGCAATAATCATCTGCACCAAGCGCAAGAAAATAGTGGTTAATAATTTGCTGTTTTTTGAAAAAGAAGCAATAGTCACTTCATTATAATTTTCATGTATATAATAGCCGAGAATAGCCCCAGCAATCATGGCAATGACAATGTAAATAGTAAGTTTATTCGATTTTTTCATACAATAGTAATTGCTGCAATATAAGACTTAAGTACTAAAAAAATAAGCAAAAAAAAGGGTCATTTTCCACGAAATTATAGCTCTGTTTTGCAAAAAAAGTGCTATTTTCCAAGATAAATTGAAACCACAACAAACCAATTATTTATGAGTTTATTTAGAAAGAAAGATTTGTCCGCCATGTTAGCACAGGCAGATGATGGTGGAAAAGGATTAAAGCGCACTTTAGGTGCTGGTAATTTAGTGGCCTTAGGCGTGGGTGCCATCATTGGAGCAGGCTTATTTGTTAGAACTGCCGCTGCCGCTGGACAAGCAGCAGGACCAGGGGTTACTTTATCTTTTATCTTAGCAGCCGTAGGTTGTGCTTTTGCCGGTTTATGTTATGCAGAATTTGCTGCCATGATTCCTATTTCTGGTAGTGCTTATGCTTACTCTTATGTAACCATGGGAGAAACAGTTGCCTGGATTATTGGATGGGCATTAATTATGGAATATGCATTAGGTGCCGCAACGGTTTCTATTGCTTGGAGTGAATATTTAAACAAGTTGCTGGGAGGAGCTATCCCTTATGAATGGAGCCACTCCCCGCTCGAAAGTGTAACCGATACAGCCGGTGTACTTCATCATGGTTTTATGAATGCACCCGCACTAGTAATATTATTATTACTAACCTTATTATTAATTAAAGGAACACAAGAATCTGCAACAGTAAACGCAATTATTGTATTTGTTAAAGTAGCCATTGTAATTTTATTTATTATTTTAGGCTGGCAGTTTATTCGCCCAGAAAATCATACCCCTTATTTAATACCTGCCAACCAACCACCATTAATAGATGCATCGGGCAAGGTCATTGCCGATTATTCTAGTACTTTCAAACATGGATGGGGTGGCGTATTAGGTGGTGCTGCTATTGTATTTTTTGCATTTATTGGTTTTGACGCGGTATCTACAGCAGCGCAAGAAGCAAAGAATCCTAAAAGAGATATGCCCATTGGTATTTTAGGCTCATTAGTAGTATGTACTATTTTGTATATCTTATTTGGTCACGTACTAACAGGGGTTGCCAACTGGAAAGATTTCGTCGATCCTTTAAAAGGTCGTGAAGCATCTGTTGCTTATGCGATATCAACTTATATGACAGGCTATGGATGGTTAGCCACTGCTGTAACAGTAGCTATTCTTGCAGGATTTAGTTCTGTTATTTTAGTAATGTTAATGGGACAATCACGCGTATTCTATTCAATGGCCAATGACGGATTACTTCCAAAAGTTTTCTCTGAATTACATCCTAAGTATAGAACACCTTATAAATCTAACTGGATTTTATTTGTTTTCGTAGGCGGCTTTGCAGCCTTCATTCCAGGTAATGTAGCAGGTGATTTAACTTCATTTGGTACCCTATTTGCCTTCGTACTAGTAAGTGCAGGTATTTGGATTTTAAGACGCAAATCACCAGATATGGAGCGTCCTTTTAAAACTCCATTAGTACCATTAGTGCCTATTTTAGGAGCCGTTATTTGCTTAGCCATGATATTCGCCCTAGATGCACAAACATTAAAAGTGGCCTTTGCTTGGATGGCTTTAGGCCTAGTAGTTTACTTCCTTTATGGCCGTAAGCATAGTAAATTGAATAAATAATTCTAATTCAACATAGATTAGAAAAGTCCTCTCGATTACTCGGGGGGACTTTTTTTTCTTATTTTTGCAACTCTTAACACATACCACTATGGGAAGGATATTTGAAGTTAGAAAAGCCACGATGTTCAAGCGTTTTGATCGTATGGCAAAGCAGTTTACCCGCATAGGTAAAGAAATAGTTATTGCTGTAAAAGCAAGCGGCCCCAACCCCGATGATAACCCAGCTTTAAGAAGATGTTACCAGAATGCAAGAAGTGTGGGCATGCCCAAGGACCGTGTGGAAGCGGCTATTAAAAGAGCCATGGGAAAAGACACTAGCAACTATGAGGAAATATTATACGAAGGTTATGCCCCACATGGCGTGGCTTTATTAGTTGAAACAGCTACCGACAATCATGTAAGAACAGTGGCGAATGTAAAAAGCCATTTCAATAAGGGTCATGGCACATTAGGAAATTCAGGTAGTGTAAGTTTTCAATTTAAAAAAATGGGCGTGTTTAATTTAAAACCAGAGGGTTTAAATATGGACGACCTTGAATTAGATTTAATTGACCATGGCTTAGATGAGTTAGGCGAAAGCAACGACGACAATGGAAATGCCATTATTGTACTTCGTTGCGCCTTCACCGATTTCGGGAATTTACAAAAAGCATTAGAAGATAAAAATATGCACCCTATTAGCGCAGAACTAGAGTGGATTCCTACTACCACTGTGCCAATGACAGATGAGCAAGCAGAGGATGTAAGTAAACTAATTGAAAGATTAGAAGAAGATGAAGATGTAAACAAAGTATTCCATAACATGGGGTAGGCGGTCTTATGATTTATTCAAAAAATTAAAAATTTTTCGAAATACCAGTACTAGTTTTATGCGAATTATTCAAACCATATTATTAGCAGGCTTTCTTTTACCCAACATAAAAGACACTACTAAGCTTGTGTTTAATAAGTATGCAATTAATGCCGAAAGTAAAGTGCCTGCCAATTACTACAGTACTAAAACAGGATTTTTTTGTAACACAGAAAGGTCTTTGGAAAAACAAACAAAGCTTCCGGTAAAATTTAGATTGGGATCGGTAGAGCAAACGCAGAAATTAGAAGGCTATAATTTATCTAAAAACACGCAGCATTAGACTGGCTTAGTATCAATAGCTTAGTCTAGGCTATTCACTCATCTATTCAGCCATCATTTCATTAATAACATTTATAATTTCCTCGGTATTAGGTTTAGAGAAATAATCTCCATCGCTACCAAAGGCAGGACGGTGTGCTTTTGAACTTAATGTACGCGCCGCTACATCCAACCAGCGGTATCCTCCTTGTAATTCAATGACCTGTTGATACATATAAGCACTTGCGCCACCAGGCACATCTTCATCTACAAATAAAATTCGATTGGTTTTCTTTAAAGAGGCTAGTATTTGATGATTAATATCAAAGGGCAATAAAGTTTGTACATCTATAATTTCACAATCAATGCCCATGGTTAATAATCTTGCAGCAGCATCTTCCACAATTCTTAAAGTAGAACCATAAGAAACAATAGTTAGGTCCTCCCCTGCTTTTAAAATTTCAGGCTTGCCTAATGGCACAGTGAATTCAGTAATATTCGAAGGCATTGTTTCTTTTAAGCGGTAGCCATTCAAACACTCAATTAATAAAGCAGGGTCGTTTCCTTTTAATAAAGTATTATACATACCCACTGCTTGTACCATATTTCTTGGCACACAAACATACATACCTCTAAGTGCATTTACAATAACGCCCATTGGGGAACCACTATGAAATATTCCTTCTAAACGGTGGCCTCTAGTTCTAATAATGACGGGACTACTTTGTATACCATTGCTACGATAATGTATAGTGGCAATATCATCACTTAAAGTTTGAAGCCCGTATAATAAATAATCCAAGTATTGAATTTCAGCAATAGGTCTTAAACCACGAAGCGCCATACCATGTGCCTGACCCATAATAGATTGTTCTCTTATGCCAGTATCAAAAATTCTATCTATACCATGTTTATTTTGAAGTCCAGCAAAACCCTGATTCACATCTCCAATACCCCCTAAGTCTTCTCCAAATGCATAAACCAATGGGTTTTCTTCAAATAATTGATCAAAATAATGATTCAATACTTCATAGCCATTGATGATGGGTGCTTCATTCGCGTATACAGCTTCCACCACAGATACATTTAGGGCACTCTTAGGCCCTTCGTTGTATAAATGCTTACTATAAAAAGGCGCTTCTAGCTCATTGTATTTTGCTAAAAAAGATTTTATCGCAACAGCATTAGCATGTGTTGGAATTTTTTCCAATATTAAATTAACGGTTCTAAAAATATCTCTTTTTAAAGGCTCTTTACTTTGTACTAATTCTTGCAATAAACTATTCGAGGTATTTAAATCTGTTTCGCTTAAACCTTGATGTACTAATATAACCGCTTCTTTAATTTTTTCTTTAATAGGTGAGATATACTTTTCCCAGGCAGCTAATTTATCGGCACGCACTAATTGCTTTGCTTCATTTTCTACTGCTTGTAATACTTCATCTGTTGCCAACTCATTTACTATTAGCCATTCTCTCATTTGTTTATTGCAATCCCAATTTCTTTCCCATTCTAACCTTTCTAAAGGCTTGTACCTTTCATGGCTACCACTGGTGGAATGGCCTTGTGGCTGTGTTAACTCTTGCACATGAAATACAACAGGGGTATGCGTTTCTCTTGTATAGCGAATACCTTCTTCGAAAGTTTCACATAGGGCAGCATAGTCCCAGCCCTTCACTGTATATATTTTTATACCGTTGGTATTTTTTTCTTTTTCAAAACCTTTGAGCACTTCAGAAATGGAACCCTTGGTAGTTTGTAAAGCAATAGGTACAGAAATACCATAGCCATCATCATACACAAAAACAGCTAAGGGCACTTGCAAAACGCCAGCTGCATTAATGGCTTCCCAAAAATGTCCTTCGGAAGTACTAGCATCGCCGATGGTACAAAAACAAACTTCATTGCCATTATTACTTAAATGTTGAAAGGCCTCTTTATTTTTTGCATTTCTAAAACAATTAGAAGCAAAGGCCAAGCCCAAGCCACGCATCATTTGTCCTGCAGTAGGGGCAATGTCTGCAGATACATTATAGCTTTCAGTTAATTCATTCCACTGCCCTTTTTCATCTACAAATGCAGTGGCAAAATGCGCATTCATATTTTTTCCACCACTAAAGGGATCGTTATAAACATCAGAATATAGTTGTGAAAAATAATCTTCTATATTGGCAACACCTAAAGCAAACATAAATGTTTGGTCTCTGTAATAACCGCTTCTAAAATCGCCTTTTTGAAAAAATTTTGATAGCGCAATTTGTGCTACTTCTTTGCCATCTCCGAAAATGCCAAATTTGGCCTTCCCTGTTAACACTTCCCTTCTTCCTAATAAGCTTACTTCCCTACTCATTATGGCCAATTTGTAGTCGGCGATAACGGAGTTACGAAATGCCTCAAAAGAGAGCATGTCTTGGGCAGATACAGCTTCAAGGGTGGATTCCATAGGACAAAAATAGGGGTCAGAATGCATAAAAAGTACATTCATAACTAAAATCACCTAATTAGTGAAATTTCAATAAATTCGTGAGCCTATTTGGGCCAAAAACTAGTAAAAATTACACAAACAATTACCCTAAAACCTTATACCATGAAAACCAGATTACTAATTCTAAGCTTACTAATTGCAGCCACAGGTTTTGCGCAATCAACTGTTAAGTTTGATCAAACGAGCTATAACTATGGCAAAATAAAAAAGGGCATTCACAAGTCAGTTATTTTTGGCTTTACCAACCAAGGGGCCAAACCTGCGGTCATAGAATTTGCTACTGCAGAATGTGGTTGCACCCAACCCGAGTATAATCAAAACCCTGTTTTGAAAGGACAGAAAGGAACCCTTAAAGTAACGTATACCGCACCGAATGAAGGGCTTTTTAAAAAAAGAGTGTCTGTTAAATTTGCAGGAGAGAAAGCAGTAACAGAATTAGTGATTGAAGGAGAAGTGGTCTTAAAATAATTATATTCTCCAGAGGTATTTAAGAAGTATCATTCAACTTAGGCAAATAGTTAGCAACTATTATTTACAAGAACTTTTCCTAATAAAAAAACCCTCTACCGAAATCGGCAGAGGGTTTTTTAGTTCTAGTAAGTTAACTAAAGACTAGTCAATATCCCAGAATATACGTGTAGCTAAAGGATCGATTGTTCCTTGTGCATTAACGTTAGCACCATTAGAACCTAATTCAGTTCCAGGATACCTTAAACGTAATGGACGAGCTGTACCTACATAGTTCTTAGAGTTAGGAGTTAGAGGATAGTTATTCTTGCGATACTCAGACCATGCTTCTAATCCACTAAAGTAACCAAGTGCTACCCATTTTTGATAAGCAATGGTATTTAATTTATTAGTAGAGGCAGTAAAATCACAATCTTGCATACCGTTGGTTACTAAAGCTGTCACATTTGATGTGCTTGCTCCAATAGCGCGGAAGTTTTGTTTTACACCTTCTTCATAATATGATTGTGCAGTTCCAGTTAAGTTTACAGAAGAACCATAACGTTGCTTCGCTTCTGCTAAGCAGAATTGAACTTCAGCTGCAGTCATAATAATGATAGGTCTGTTGTATTGTCCTCTTACTAATAAGACTGGACCTACTGCAGAACTAGCTCCAGGTAAATATCCTGAACTTGAACCAAAAGGTATACCAATATAGTTAGCTGCAATTTCAGGCTTAACACTCACCCCTGGATTCGCTAAATCTTCATTACCTGGCGCATAAGCAAAACGCTTTAAGCGGAAAGTATCTGCATTTTTAATTAATTCCTTTACCATGAAATCGGTAATTCTTGGCCAGTTATTGTTACCTACTCTAGCACCTGTTTCTGTATAACCGTAGTTATTATAGATTGGGTTGATTTGACCAGAAGAAGCTACATAACCAGGGTTTGAACCTACTTCAGCTCCAGTAATAAAACCAGAACCTTCGGCAACGATTTTGTTAATCTCAGCAGTAATATAAGCATCTCTTCCACTTACTCTTGCTTGACGCATTAAAATACGCATTTTCATAGAGTTCGCAAATTTGATCCAGTTGGTATTACTTCCTTTGAATACGATATCAGAACTTGAGTAAGTGCTTGCAAAAGCATTTGCTTTTAAGTCCTTGATAGCATCATCTAATAAAATAATTAAGCTCTCGTATACAGCTTTTTGATCATCAAATTTAGGTGCTAAATTTCCTACACCTTTTAAGGCTTCAGTATAGGGAATATTGCCATATAAGTCTACCAATTTTTGGTAGTTAAAAGCCTTCATTACCTTAGCCGGACCTTTTAAATATTCTTGACTATACTTAGCAGCATTATCAATTACATACTGATAATCGTAAAGATTATCATAAGTTCCATCCCAATAGTTAAAATCACCATCGGTAAAGGCGTAAGAGAATAAAGTAGTAGAAATGATATAACCATTGGATTGTGACCAATGACCAGACCAGAACATACCTACTTCATTAGGAGACACCATGCTTGCAGCAGAAGTGTTTAATGCATTCGCTAATACGTATGCAGGTGTTGCGGTTGGAAGGGAGTTAGGGTTGGTATTGACATCAAGATAGTCTTTTTTACAACCTGTTCCCACAAGTACCAAAAACGCGGCGATATATAATTTATTTAGTTTCATATCTATTGTTTTAGTGTGTGGTTATTAAAAAACAAAATTTACATTAATACCAAATTGACGAACTGGAGGCGTTTGCAAGGTATTAGAAATACCTGAACCGTTTCCTGCTGTATAACTGAACTCTGGGTCAGTATACATGTTTTGCTTGTCAACAATGGTGAATAAATTTCTACCGTATAATGCTACGTTAGCTGCACTGAAAACTTTTGTTTTCTTAACTAGTGCACTTGGTAGTGTATACGATAAATTTACATCTCTTAATTTAATAAACCAGGCTGGCGTAACGAAGTTCTCAGAAATCAAACGGTAGTTGTTCACCCATAGAGCGTACTCTGGTTCGCGAACTTTTACACTTGTGTTTGGAACTTCAGCCTTAGTTGTTGGATCTATATAATAAGAGTTAGGGAAGATTTGGTCACCTCTGTTAGAAGTCCATGAACCAGAACCTGTGAAGGTCATTTGACGACCAAGGTCGGCATACATTACGTTTCCACCACGGTACTCAAAGTTAAATGCTAAACGGAATTCTTTGTAAGTAACAGTTGAACCTAAACCCACCATATCACGCGGTAGAGTTCCACCACGAGCAGTAAGAGCAGTATTTTGAACTGGGTAACCAGTTGTAGGACTTACTCTTCTCATACCAGAACCATCCGTTGAATAATAATAACCATTGGTTTTAAGTATTGGGAAACGTTCTCCTAAGATAACGTTTGAAGAAGCGTAAGAGTATCCGCCATAAGCGAACTGAGTAATACCAGGGAATAAATCAACCACTTTGTTGTCGTTGAATGAATATTTTAAATTCACATCCCATTTAACTTTAGTATCACGTAACACTTGCACTTTTAAGTCGGCTTCATAACCCCAGTTGTCTACTTGACCTACGTTAATTAATAAGTTAGAGAAACCTGTTGTATTAGGTACTTTCACTGTTAATACTTGACCAATTGAATTTTGCTTATACAAAGAAACGTCTAAGTTCACTCTGTTTTTAAACATACTTAACTCAGCACCTATTTCCATTGAGGTAATAAACTCTGGTTTTAAATTGGCATCAGGTAAAGTATTTCCTACTGATAAACCTACGTTGTTTCCATAAGGAAAATTCGAACCGTTATTGTAAGAAAGATCTAAACCATATAAAGGAATATTGTCATTACCATTCTTGTTATAAGAAGTACGCAATTTAGCATAGTTCAAAGTATTGCTCTTTAAACCAGGGAAGGCGTCTGTTAGAATAAAAGATAAGGCAGCTCCATAATACAAATAAGAATATTGATTCGCATCTCTTGTTTGTTTGAAGAAACGAGATGTTGCATCGTAACGAGCTGTAAGACCTAAGTTTAACCACTCCATATTTTTTATGTTCGTGTTTAAATCGGCCCAGTAACCAAACTTACGCTCTGTTGTGTTTGATTCACCACCGCCTAAGTTACCTTGTCTGTTAGATACGTTGTAAACTTCAGGTACCACAATTGAACTTGAAGAAACAGATATAGATTTAGTATAACGTTGGTATAAGCTATAACCTAAATTCAATTTGTTTTGAACATTAGCGATATCTTTTTGGATACGTACTTGGAATTCATTGTTTACTACATTCTCAGTAGAAGAATAGTCTGTTACACCACCTAAGATATCACCGATAGCGCGGTAGATACCTGGATAGTCATCCTCATGAGTCCAAGGATCAGGGATATAAGCACTATTTTTAGCCCAGTCAGAGTATTGGAATTTCTCAGTAGTGTTTTTACCAGTACGAGAGTTATTCATAATACCTAATCTGTTATAAAATTGCAACCAAGGAAGCGCACGATAAGTGATATCGAAGTTTCCAGAGATATTAGCATCTTTATATTTTGCACGCTGAATATCCTTGTTGAAATAAGGGTTATTATAATAGTCATTATAGTAACCATTCGGATTCGCAAAAGGATTTGTTCTCCAGTTTCTCATCGTAGTTAAATCTACCCAAGAAGCGGTGTTGATGATATCGTTTTGGAAATCTGAAGTAGTTCTGTCATAATAAGCTTGCGTCAATGCAGCGTTGAAGCTTGTAGACACTTTACCATATTCTTTAGTTGACTTCACACGAACACCTGTTCTATCACTTAAATCACCAGGAATAATTCCATTGATTTTATTGTTCTCCACTGATAAATAATAACTAGATGTTTCATCACCCCCTTGGAAACTAGCTTGATGATTTTGAGAAATTCCCATATCAAAGCTATTTAAACGAACGTTTTTAACGTCTGAGTAAGGAATGACTAAGCTAGATCCGTCTTGTAAGACACGACCAGCAATACGCTTGCTTCCATCATAATGATCACCATATTGTTGGTTTTCATAAGGACGCCAGTTTAATTTAGCACGGTTTAAGGCACTAGGATCATAACCCGTTTCGCCAAAGTTAAGAGGATAGTATTGAGAACCTGAACCATATTCATTTTGGAAAGAAGGTAAGAAACTTACTTGCTCAAAGTTGGTGGTGTTGGTATAAGAAACTTTTAATTTTCCTTTAGCACCTTGTTTAGTGGTAATAACTAAAGCACCGTTTACACCCGCAGAACCATACAATGTTGCCGCTTGACCACCCTTAAGGACAGACACGTTTTCAACATCATTAGGATTGATAAGTGCTAAAGCAGTAGCGGTAGTTTGCATACCATCAATAACTACTAAGGCTTCGTTGTTTCCTGTTAATGAACGGTAACCACGTAAAACTACTTTTACTGAAGGGTCAACGCTATTATTTACAGTGTATACAGCCAAACCAGAAACTTTACCCGCAAGGGCTTGCGTTAACTGAGGTGAGTGACCTACTGTAATTTCATCACTTGTAACTTTAGCATAAGAATATCCGATTTCTTTTGATTTCTTACGGATACCTTGTGCAGTAACTACTACGTTTTCTAGTTCATCTACTTGATGATTCAAAGTAATGCTTAGTGTAGTTGCACTTGCTCTCACTTCAGTAGAAGCGAAACCAGTGGCACTTACTTGCAAAGTTGCGTTTGCAGCAGCATTAATTTTGAAGTTACCTTTTTCATCAGCCACTACAGCTGAGGCTTGGCCCTTTACTTTCACTGTTGCATAAGAAACAACAACGCCTTTTTCATCTTTCACCGAACCGGTTACTGAACGAACTTGGGCATTGGCTGTTATCAAACTGCATAACACAGCTAAGAAGAGCGAGGATAGAATTTTCTTCATTTGCTTAAATTTTAATTTTCTTAGTTAGAAAGCTACGAAAAAAAACTAGCAATGTTAAGGATTCGTTAAGAAATATTTAATAAAATGTAAACAAATGTTAGTTTAACCTATATTATAATTATAAATTAATTATTTATATATTATATATTATTTATATATTATAAGATTGAAATCTAAGATTTTAGACTGGCTTTTTTAAAATATACATGCCTCTATACTCTTCTTTCATTAAATGAAAAATTGTATCAGATAGTCTGAAAGAGCCCGCTAACGCATAGCCCATTTTAGTATAAAACTGCATAGCCAGGCTAGCTGTATCCATGGCCTTTAAAAAAATATACTTTTTTTGATAGGACTTGGCAATATCAAAAACAAAATTCATTAAGTAAGTACCTAGTCCTTTATTCACAGCAGTGTTATGAATATAAATTCTTTCTAGTTCTATACCTTCTTTTATATCACCACCCTCTATGGCTGCGTCAATATTAATTTTCAAATAGCCTACTGCTATATTATTAATATAGGCAATATAATGTAAGCAGTTTTTATTTTCTATCTCACTTGTAATTTTTGAAACAGGATAAGCGAATTCATTCATATACCAATCCATCCCACCAGCCAACCATAAATGCGCATAATGATTTACATAAATACTTTTAGCCAAACTACTTAAAGCTTCGGCAGCCGTACTATCTATTTTTTTTATTTCTATTAATTCCAAAATGTATGCAAGTATTAAAACAGTAAAATTAAATTGTAATTTTTCTTTTCCTTGCAACTACTTCCCATTGATCCACTACTTTATTATTATTTACAATAATAGCGTTATCATATAAAGCAACAGTAGGGCAAATATGCACAGGCACTCCATACCAAACATCTCCTACTTTATGCTTTGTAGCGTCTTGTACTTTTACCACTAAATGTTCTTCGCTTTGACCCACCGGTTCAGCATCAGGTGCATTTAAAAAATGTACCCTTGGCATTGGATTCTCTGCAGCTACTGCTTTATGCCCTAAATCAACACAGACAGTATTTTCATCAATAATGGAAATAATTCTTGTTACCACCAAACAGGCAAATTCAAAAGGCAAATCGGGAAAAAGATTTTTATAGCCCCAGTCCCAAAAAACAAAAGTACCAGGACTTACTTGAATATCTTTTCTTTTAATGTGGCCAGAAAACGAACAAGAGCCTGCCATAATTAGTTCTAAGGAAGAAGATGCAATAGCTTCTAATTTTTTTCTAAGCGTATCGGCATTTTCAAAGACAGCATCGGCTTGCGCGTTTCTAACACTAATATCCGTTTCTCTTATATGACCATCATAACAATGTAGTCCAATAATTTTTATTGAAGGAAGTGACACAGATGCAGTATATAATGCGATGGCCTTGTCAGTCATAATACCGGAACGGTTCATGCCAATATTTACATCTATATAAGCTTCAATGGTTAAGCCCTCTTGAACCATTATTTTTGAAACCGAAGTAGCTGTTTCAATATTATCAACTAAGCAAGAAAATTTGGTTGCAGGAAAACTTTTAATAAGTGAAGCCAATCTATTTAATTTAGGGCCCATTAACTGATGCGCAATTAAAACATTCGGCGTTTTTAATATACCTAACATTTCTGCTTCCGCGATGGTAGCGCACTTATAATTACGAATGCCTTTATCCATCATCATTTGACAAACTTCTGCAATCTTATTCGTTTTAACATGGGGTCTTAATTGATCAACATTGCAACCCACCATCTCAATGAGATTATTGATATTCTCTTGAGCCCTGGACGCGTATACAATTAAAGAAGGAGAATCGATTGTATCTATGGAATCTATTTCGTACCACTGCATAAAAAATATTATTATTAATTAAGTTCAAACATAGCTTCAATTTCCACTGGAATATTACCAGGAAGCGAACCCATACCCACTGCACTTCTCACGCCCACTCCATTATCTGGCCCCCAAATAGAGGCAAATAATTCACTGCAACCATTAATTATATAGGGATGCTTTTCAAAGTCGTTGGTACAACTTACCATACCCAATACTTTTATAACACGCTTCACTTTATCCAGTGAACCAAGGTTGGCTTTGATAGTGGCTATAATAGCTAGTCCTACTTGTCTTGCAGCTAATTTACCTTCTTCCATGGTTATAGTATCGCCCACTCTTCCAATAATGAGTGAACCATTTTCTTGTACAGGACCATGACCAGAAACTAAACAATGGTTGCCATCTACTAATAAAGGCTTGTATACACCTAATGGTTTGGGCGCTGGAGGTAAAGTCAATCCAAGTTTGGCAAAATTTTCTTCAGGAGTACTCATAATAATTAATATTAAATTTTATAAAATAGTTAAAAATAAAAACATCTATTAAAGTGTTTTTATCATTATGTTTTTAAAGTAAATAGGGGCACCTGCATGCTTGCCCTGCAATCCTATGTAGCCATGCAAACCCAATGTAGACATAGGATTATACAACCAGCCTGGTATTTTAGTGCCATCTGGATTTATTTTACTGGAAGTAAAATCGTCCATATTACATTCATTCACCAATGTACCATTCAATTCTATCTTAATATTTTTATCTACACAAGTAATGGTATAATGATTCCACTCACCTGGTCTTTTTAAACTTTTATTGGTAGCAGGCTTATGTCCAAATACGGCGCCACACTGCCAACTAGGATCGGCCTTGCTCCAAGCTTTAGAATAATCATCGGCAATTTGTATTTCCACGGAATGGGGTATCCATTCTATGATATCTGTGGCATGTACTATTACGCCACTATTGGTTCCGTCTGCGGTTTGAAAATCTAAATCTAAAATAAAATTATCGTACATGTCTTTACTCCAAATGGCTGAATCCCGAGAAGCTGTTAAGACCCCCGTTGAATCCTTCCAAATGGCTGGATCAAATTGAGCAGTTTCTAAATTTTTTCCAAATAAACTTTTCCAGCCTTTTTTATGGGTGTTGGGATAATTATTTTGAGCATATCCCACTGAGTTAGACAAAATAAATAATGCTAAAACAAGACTTGAGAAAATTTTCATTTTGATTTTTTTAATTAACAACTTTTATAAAAAACAGGAGGATTTTCTTCCAATAAAGCTTCAATTTTTTTAGCGGTACTCGTTATAGAAAGGCCACCCAAGTTCGTGCAACGTAAGGTATGATGAATTTGATCACCCACGGCTTTCATTGTGTCTATTACTTCGTCTAAAGGAATAAGGTGCTCGTAATTAGACAGGGCCATATTGGCACAAGAAATAGCATTGGTTGCTGCCATCACATTTCTACCAAGACAAGGTGCTTCTACTCTATTGCCAATGGGATCGCAAATAATACCTAAGGAATTTTGTAAGGCTAAGGAGGCAGCCGCAATAGACTGCGCTAAACTTCCTCCTTTCATTTCTACAAGCGCCGCTGCGGCCATACCACCTCCAGAACCCGTTTCAGCCATACAGCCTCCCACTTCTGCAGCAAATGTAGCATGCGCTGCAATAAACACCCCTATTAGACCAGCCGATAACATGGCTTTAATAATAGCTTCTTCATTATTATTGATACAATGTGCAGTTCCAAAAACTACGCCTGGCAAACCACCACAAGAGCCGGCTGTAGGCGCTGCAACAATCACACCCATGGAACTTTTCACTTCCATAATAGCAGACACATACATAATAGTGGTGTTAAGCACATCTCCTCCTATTAATTCATTCGCATCGTAACTTTTTTTAAACTGTGGTGATTGACTTCCTAAAATTCGGTCCTTATAGGCTGTTCCCTTTAATCCTGTTTCAATGGCATTACCCATAATATGAATAATGGATTTCATCTTGTCCATTACTTCTTCAGGGCTAATATTTCCTCTTATACTTTCATAGTCTACTGCTAATTCCCAGAGTGCTTTATTTTTACCCTCATTATATTGCATCATTTCATTACAAGTAATAAAAGGAACCCTCATTCCTTTTCTAGCCATAATGGGCAGCACCGGTTTTATGCATTTAATGGATTGTACAGCATGCATTTGCATGATCTCTTTGCAAATAATTTCAGAAATAGCAGCTGGCGATTTTATTTCGATAAAAGAACTAGCTCCTTTATGAAAAATAATTTCATCATAAGTAATAGTAGATTTTAAATACTGAATAATATTTTCTGCATCAGTACAATAAATTAATGTTTCATAATAATCGCCTGCCATAGAAACTTTATTACCATCGATATTAATTACTTCAATCATGCCTCCACCCGTAGAAATTGCAATTAATACTTTCGTTTCTTTTTCATTAGACAAGCAAATCTTATAAGTGTTGGGGTGCTTTTCTTCTAATGCAGCTATATTAATACTATAATTTATTCCAGCAGTAGCTAAATGTTTTTCTGAGTCCGGTAGCCTCTCATCGTAAGCTTCCCAACCAAGGAAACCACCAAATAAACCCATATCAGAGCCCTGACTTTTATGTGTAGTGGCCAATGACCCATGCGGGTCAAATTCAATAACAATGTCCTTTATTTGATCATCCATTAAATCGCGACATATTCTTGCAATACGGAGTGAGGCCGCACAGTGGGAACTAGAAGGGCCCCTCATTACGGGACCAATCACATCATTGAATATACTGGGATAATTAGACATCTTAGGTTCATTTAAGCATTCTAAATTTACTAAAAATAAAATTAAGTATTATTTGTTTTTTATAGTTGTCCAAAACATGGAAACCGAGGTATACACTATAATAATTAGTACTAGCCATCTTAAGGTATCCAAGGGCATTGATTTTATAATAAAAGCTGCTATCAAAACTGCGAATATGCTAGGAATGGCCATACCTAGTGCTGCCTTTTTATTATAGGCACCCGATTTGATAAATTTATAGGAAGCAGGCGGCATTAAAAAAGCACAAGAACCCATCATAATAGGAAATGCCACTTGAGGAGATAGTCCCAATAAATAAACTAATGCCATACAGGGTGCGTACAAGCCAACTCCAGCAGTCATCATGGCACCTAATATAAAATTAACCACCCCTGCAATGACCAACTTCCATCCATGAATGCCAATGGCTACTCCTTCTCCATGTATCCAATGCATTTTATTAGCAAACATAAAACCCGCTGTAATTAATAATGCAGTGCTTATAGTAAGTCTAATATTTCTTTCAGAAAGTTTACCAATAATATCGGCACCTAAAATAGCACCTCCCATGGCCGTTAGAAACATGACAATTAAAGTGACAGGCTCTACCTCCACTACTTGAATAAAAATAATGGCTTGAATTAAAACGGGCAATGTATTGGCCACATTCATGGTGCCAGGTATTAATTTATCTGAGGTTTGCTTCGTGAATTTTAGCAAGGCCGTTTGTGGTGCAAAGGCACCAATACCCAATACATCAAAAAAGTTAACTACAAAACCAATAATGCCGGTTTTGACCCAACTTACTTTTTCTAAATTATTCTTATGTTTAATAATATCTGCTCCCAGAACATAAATAAACCAGATTGCAAACAGTACTAAAATAATCCAAATAGCATTCACCATATAACTTGTATTTACAAGTTAAGTTAATACAAATTCTACTATTTAAGACTGTCATTGAAAATTATTTAATGCTGTATATATGCCCCTATACGCAGGTATGGAATAACTTAGTCTATTGAACCTTAAGACTTTAGCCTATTAACAATAAAATAACTTTCTTTTTAGAAGTAATAGTCTACTTTACTTATTCATTAAAAAAAATTATATGAAAAAAGTTATTTTACTATTAAGTCTATTTATAGGCTTAAGTTCAATTGCACAAGATGCTACTAGACATTTTTTCTATTTGGGTGAGTCTAAAGTAAAAGATATGGATATTTTTAGAAAAAACTACCCAGTACAGGACGCTTTTACAAGAAAAATGAATGAAGGTATAATGAATAATAGAGTTGCTCATACATCTGAAACAGGCAGTCTTTATATTCTTTCTTTCATTGACGGTGATGAAAATTTAGGAAAATATATTGCAAATAGAGCTGCGAATAATAATAAATTTACAGAGGCGAATTCAAAAATTGCAGAAGAAATGTCAAATAATACTGATGGTGCATGGAGAAGATCGACTTGGATTAGGGTAAATGAATTACAATTTACACCAGTTGATTTTAAAATGGAAAATTATAATTTTAGAAAAATTGTGATGAGAACAGTTCCTGCTAATGAACAAGAGGCTTTCCAAAAACAAATGTTACAACAGCATGAAATTGAATTAAAAATAGGTGTTAAGTATTTGAGTAGTACTTGGAGAGCTACTGATGGTTACCCAACAAATACTTACATAACCATTTTACCAGATAATAGTATTTTAGACTTTTACACACACTATGCAGATAGACAACAGAAAAGAAA
>JBAXWU010000060.1:0-9486 GCA_037128235.1 Chitinophagia bacterium
ATCAAAAGAGTGGATTGAAAGCAGCTATACATAAAAGCAAATATTCAGATGTTCTATAAAAAACCCCGATAAATTTTATCGGGGTTTTTTTATAAATATTAGTTTTAAAAATTTTATACTAGTATGAATTTCTACTTATTTCACTTCTTGCATTTCAATTAGCTTTCTGTAATAACCATTTTGCGCAATAAGTGCATCGTGATTTCCTCTTTCAACAATATCCCCTTTTTGTAGCACAATAATTTCATCTGCGTGACGAATGGTAGATAATCGGTGTGCAATGACAATAGAGGTTCTATTTTGCATCATATTATTAATGGCTTCTTGTACTAACTTCTCACTTTCTGTATCCAGTGCAGAAGTAGCTTCATCTAAAATTAAAATAGGTGGGTTCTTTAAAACAGCTCTAGCAATGGTTAAGCGCTGACGCTCTCCACCACTTAGTTTGCTACCTCTATCTCCAATCATACTTTGAAAGCCGCCCTCTTTTTTAATGATAAAATCATAGGCGTTCGCAATTTTTGCAGCTTCTATAATTTCAGCCTCAGTGGCATTTGGCTTACCTAAGGCAATATTGGCAGCAATGGTATCATTGAATAAAATAGGCTCTTGTGTGACAATACTTATTAAATTTCTTAAACTATGTAAGCTATAGTCTTTAATATTTTTTCCATCAATGTATAAATTACCCGCACTCACATCGTGGAAGCGAGGCACTAAATCGGCTAGGGTACTTTTACCCGCACCTGAAGAACCCACAAGTGCTACCAATTTACCTTTTTGAATACTAAGGTTTATATTTTTTAATATAGAAGTCTCTTGATATAAGAATTGAACATTCTCAAATTCAATAGATTCTTTAAACGTATCTATGACAATGGGATCTTTGCTTTCTTCCACCGTTAAGGGGGCTTCTAAAATTTCATTTAACCTATCCAGGGTGGCATTGCCTCTAGTAACATTGTAAGCTGCTTGGGACAAGGCTTTTGAAGGGTTTATTATTTGAGAAAACAAAGCTACATAAGCAATAAAGGAACCCCCATTCAATATTTCACCACTTAAAACCAATTGTCCCCCAAACCATAATACTCCACATAAAATAATAACACCTAAGGTTTCAGAAATAGGAGAAGCTAAATCGCGTCGGTTTAGTATTTTATTTTTGATATGAAAAATCTCATCTACTAGTGCAAAGAATTGTTTTTTCACTCTGCCTTCTGCATTAAAGGCTTTAATAATTCTTAAGCCTGTTAAGGTTTCCTCCATCTGGCTTAAAATTTCACCCCACTTTACTTGCGCTTTATTGGTATGTTTTTTCAAACTTCTACCAATGCGTCCTACAATGAGTCCTGCAAGAGGAAGTAATATAAATACAAATAAAGTAAGTTTAACGCTTATAATAAATAAGAAAATAAGGATACCTATTATATTTAAAGGCTCTTTTATTAAACCTTCTAATGCACCAATCACTGAATTTTCTAATTCAGTAATATCGTTGGAGGACCTACTTAAGATATCTCCTTTGCGTTGTTCGGTAAAATAGCCAATAGGTAATTGTAATATTTTTTCATACAAGAGCCTGGAGTATTTACGCGTTACTCCATTTCTGATAGGCGCTAAAAAATAATAAGATAAATAAAGAAATAAGTTCTTCAAAAAAATGGTAATTACAATTGCCAAACAAATCCAGCCTAGGGCAGTGACTTTTCCATGCCTCGCTATACTGTTTTGTAAAAAGCCATAAATGATTTCTTTGATATTCGCAGACCCGTTCGCTGAGGTTGCGCTTTTGACAACACCCGTTAATTCACTACTTCCAAATATAAGGTCCATAAAGGGCATGAGCATACCCAAGGAAAACAAGCCAAAGACAATAGATAAGGTAATAAATAGGCTGTACCAAGCCATATAGGCCTTGTATTCTCTGATATAACTTATGATGCGAATAAATTTCTTCATATTCAAAATTATTCCCGCAGAATAATGAGCAAAGTAACTAATTTTACAGCGAATCAACGATTTTGATTATGGAGGAAGGAAAAAGACAAAAACAGGTAGCCGGGGCCATTCAGAGCGCCCTTAACGATATCTTCTTAAAACTAGGGCTTACTAATTTACAGGGAGGGATGATTTCCATTTCCTCAGTAAAAGTGACCCCCGATTTATTAGAGGCTAGAATTTATTTGAGTTTATTTCAGGTAAAGGACACAGAAGCTTCTTTTAAGAAAATACAAGCACAGGCATGGGAAATCAAGAAGCATCTTTCTGATACCATGAAGCATCAATTAAGACGTATTCCTGTATTGCATTTCTACTTAGACGATACATTGGATTATGTTTTTAAGATGGACGAAATCCTAAAAAATTTATAAGTGCATTTTTTATTTGCATGGCGTTATTTTAGAGGAAAATATAATTTTCAAGCAATTCAAATGATTGCCTGGGTAAGTGTCGTGGCCATTGCAGTAGGAACTGCTGCTCTTATTATTGTACTAAGTGTTTCCAATGGATTTACAGAAGTAGTCAAAGGTTTGTATGCCGACTTTTATGCCGATGTACGTGTGACACCTGTGCAGGGTAAATTTTTTATCATGCAAGATGCCCCTTTTGAAAAAATAAAAAACATAGAGGGTGTAAGGGCCGTGAGTAAAGTGGTAGAAAGTAGGGCCTTACTAGTGAAAGGCGATTTACAATCGGTGGTGTTAGTGAAAGGGGTAGATAAAAATTATAGTAAAATAAATAATGTAGCTAAGTATATGAAACGAGGCCAGTACATTATGGGCAATAAGGAAAATCCCATTTTATTATTAGGCATTGGTGTGGAACAGAAGCTGGGATTGTTTCGTTCTTTTATTGGAGACACGCTGCAATTATTTGCTGTCAATAGGTCTGGTAAGGGTTTTACCAATATTAATCAATTAAATAATCTCACTGCAGTGCAAGGCGGTGCATTCTCAGTGCAACAAGAATTTGACGACCAGTATGTTTTTACTAATTATCCTTTTGCACAGTATTTATTTGATGTAGATTCGAATCAATATTCTGCTATTGAAATTTCCGTGATGCCGAATAAGTTAACAGATGTAATGAACGCAGTTAAAAAACAATTAGGCCCCGGGTTTCAAGTAAAAGATAAGTATCAACAAAATGCCGATCTCTATAAAATTATGCAAATGGAAAAGTGGATCATCTTTGCCATTCTTGCCTTAATAATGATAGTGGCTTCTTTTAATTTAGTGGGGGCCTTAACTATGCTGGTTTTAGAAAAACAAAAAGATATTCATGTGCTTCATGCCATGGGCGCTAGGCCTTGGGATATTCAAAAAATATTTTTAATGCTATCGGGTATCATGGCCTTTATGGGCGCATTTATAGGCGGGGGCTTGGCTAGTTTATTTTGCTTCGTCCAAAATAAATTTCATCTTATAAAACTGGGAGGGAATTCTTTTGTGATAGATTATTATCCTGTCAAACCCATGGCAGAAGATTATATAGCCATTATACTATTAGTAATGATGATTGCGATTGCAGCAGGCTGGATTCCAGCGCGCAAAGCCTCAGCACGTCTGTTTGAAAAAATAAGTTAGTGTAATGACATAATAAATTATTTATAATTTATTATGATGGGAAAAAGTAAAAAAAATCAAAAAGAGATTAATTATAGAAATTTATATTCTATAAAATTTCTATAGTAGAGAAAATCAAAAAGAGAGATTTATTCTAAGATTTATATTTTATAAAATCTTAGAATAAATTAATAATCGCCTAAGGTTTCTTCTAGTTGTCCTAATGCTTTAGTAAGTTGCTCATCGTTAGGTGCAATGCCATGCCATTCGTGGCTGCCTTCCATAAAGTCAACACCCTTACCCATTTCAGTTTTCATTAAAATGCAAATAGGCTTGCCTTGTCCTGTTAGAGATTTAGCTTTATCAAGTGTAGCTACTATATTTTCCATATCATGTCCGTCCATGTGTAAAACGGTCCAATGAAAGGCTTTGAATTTATCTTCTAAACTATCTAAGTTTAATACTTTGCTTAAAGGGCCATCAATTTGTTGACCATTCACATCCACCGTTGCAATTAAGTTGTCTACTTTATTATGTGCAGCAAACATAACGGCTTCCCAAATTTGTCCTTCTTGTAATTCACCATCACCATGTAGGCTATAAATAGTACGGTTGTCTTTATTGTATTTCTTAGTCAAGGCAGCACCAATGGCTACGCTTAAACCTTGACCCAATGAACCACTAGCAATTCTAATACCTGGTAAATTTTCATGTGTGGTTGGGTGGCCTTGTAACCTTGAATTTATTTTTCTAAAACTGGCTAATTCTTTTACATCAAAATAACCCGACCTTGCAAGTACTGAATAAAAAACGGGAGATATATGACCATTCGATAAAAAGAAAATATCCTCATTAATACCATCCATAGAAAAATTAGTATCAATTTTCATTATTTTAAAATAAAGCGCTGTTAAGAAATCGGCACAACCTAATGAACCACCGGGGTGTCCGCTTTGTTGCGCATGTACCATTCTTACAATATCTCTTCTAATTTGAGAGGCAATCTTTGTTAATTCTGCAGTAGATTTATTCATAGCTATTCAGTTAAGGGCAAAGATAGAATTCATAGGCTAATTTGCACCGAAAATTTGAGAAAAAGCCCAAAAAAAGACTTATCAACAATAGCTAGGATTTATTAGCTTTGTAATCACAATGAATAAGTATGTCAGAAGAATTAAAGAAAGTAACAGTTAGTGCCGAAGCAGGGATGAAAAAGGCCATTAATCATTTAGAAATAGAGATTTCTAAAATTAGAGCGGGCAAGGCATCTCCTTCCATTTTAGAGGGTATCAATGTCGATTATTATGGTACACCCACGCCCATTAGTCAAGTAGGTAATGTGCAGATATTGGATAGTAGAACCCTTAGTATTCAACCTTGGGAAAAAAATATGCTACCCTTAATTGAAAGGGCCATCATGGCTGCCAATATTGGAATTACTCCACAAAATGATGGCATTCAAATTCGATTATTTACACCTCCCTTAACAGAAGAAAGAAGAAAAGAATTATTTAAAAAAGCAAGTGCTGAAGGAGAAGTAAGCAAGGTTTCTATTCGTAATATTAGACGCGATCATATTGAACAAGTAAAAAAATTACAAAAAGAGGGTTTGAGTGAAGATATTTGCAAAGGTGCTGAAGATGAGATTCAAGTTATTACCGATAAGCATATTGCGCTTGTAGAAAAACATTTAGAATCAAAGGAAAAAGAAATTATGACTGTTTAAAAGACCGTCAATTGTATTCATCTTAAGCTTAAAAAAATCTTAAGTTTTATAATTTAATAAGCCCTAACACTAAGCCTGTTGGGGCTTATTTACGATATACACTCCAGCTAATATAATCAGTAGGCTACCCACTTGCAATATAGAAATAGATTCGCCAAAATATATACCCCAGGCCACTGCTATAATGGGAATGCCATAAGTAACCATGGAAGCAAAAATAATAGTAGACCTTTTAATAAGCATATAAAATAAAATAGAGGCAATAGAAGTACCTACTACTCCTAAAACAATACTGGCCATGGTAGCCTGTTGAAAATGGGGGTTAGTAAATGACATACTAAAATAACCAGTCAAATAAAGAATAATTGTACTTGGAATAATTAAAAAAGCAAAGGCCACAGATACAATATCAATAGCGCGAATATTTTTTAAAAACTTACCTACCACATTTACATTCAAGCCATAAAAAAAAGTAGCTACTAGCACTAAAGAGGCAAAGCCTAGGTTTTGAAAACTGATATTTTTACCCGCTGCAAAAAGCAAACAAAGGCCAATAAAGCCAATAACAACGCCTATCATTTTTTGCCTATTAATAGTTGTTTTAAAAAAAGACAAACCCACCAGTATGGTAAACAAGGGCGTTAGTGAATTTAAAATGCCTGCTAAGGAGCTATCAATATTGGTTTCTGCAATACAAAAAAGATAAGCTGGAATAAAGTTTCCTAAAAAACCAGACAAAAAGACAATACCCATTTTTTCTTTGGGAATTTTTTTAAAGGCGTTAATGGCAAAGGGAAGTAAAACGAGTCCGGAAAACAGCATTCTTAAAGAAGCTACTTGATAGGCAGAAAGTGCCGTGAGTCCTTCTTTCATCAGGACAAAGGAACTGCCCCAAATAATGGAAAGGATACAAAAAATAGCCACATTAATGAGCTTTTTGTCCATGCACAAATTTTTGGGTAAAGATGCTTCATTTTGCCATAAAAGTGGATAAATACTTGCTCAATTGACCATAAATTAATGCCAATTCCTTTTCTTTGTAACAATGAACCAGCCAACTAATTACTCGATTAAGGTAGACCAATTTGAAGGGCCTTTTGACCTCTTACTTTTCTTTATTGAAAGAGATGAAATGGATATTTATAATATCCAGATTACTAAAATTATCAACGATTTTTTGCAGTTTATTCAAGAGCAAGAAAAGGTAAATATTGAACTCAGTAGTGAATTTATTTTATTCGTTTCTACTTTAATGCGCATTAAGGCAAAATTATTATTGCCTAGAAAAGAGTTGGATGCATTAGGCAATGAAATTGATCCAAGACAAGAATTAATTGATAAAATTTTAGAATACAAAAAGTATAAGGAAGCGGCAGTGCAAATGGCCGACTTAGAAGCACTTAGAATGCTAATGATGAAGCGCGGTAATATTCTAAAGGAGATGTCACTCGTAGGAGAAGAAGCAGCGGAAGGAACAGAATTACAAACAGTGACTTTATTCAAATTAATGAAGTCATTTGAAAAAGTAATGACTCGTTTACAAGAGCGTCAAAACAGACCCGTACATACGGTGGTTAGATATAATTACACCATGGAAGGCAGTAGGACTTATTTATTAGACATTGTAAGAGAAGGCAAAACGGTGGCATTTGAAAAAGTATTTGATATTTGCCAAGACAGAGTGCACGCCTTATTTTTATTCTTATCCTTACTTGAATTGTCTCAACAAAAATACATGAAGCTGATGGTGGGTGAAGGACGTAATAATTTCATCATTGAATGGAATGAAAACAGAGAAGACGATTTAGAGCCCGGCCATGTAGATAATTTTGATTCCTACGAAACCCCTAATTTAGAATCTTTCAAAGAAGATCCTATTTCAGAAGAGGAAAGAAAAGAGGAGCACTTAGGTGACTTTGATCCTAGTTTAAACTAAAAAGGATTAAACTTTACACCTCAGACATAATCTGCTTACCTAGTAAGGCTTTCACGGCATCAGCAATAGCCAATGCATCGTAATGGCATTCGTGATACAATTCTTTTAAGCTTCCGTGTTCTACAATAGTATCAGGAATACCTAGCATGGTAATTTTGCTATGGTAATTATGTTCGTTCATGAATTCTAAAATAGCCGAACCCATTCCGCCTACCACTGTGGCATCTTCTACTGTGATAATTTTATCATAGTTTTGGAATACTTCATGTAATAAAGCTTCGTCCAAAGGTTTTACAAAACGAATATCGTAATGCGCGGGATCAATGCCTTCATCTCTTAAATTTCTAATGGCTGTTTGCGCAAAATTTCCAGGATGTCCTAAAGATAAAATGGCAATCTCTTTTCCATCTTTTAATTTTCTGCCTTTACCAATGGTGATTGCTTCGAATGGTTTTTGCCAATCTACAATAACGCCTTCTCCTCTTGGATAACGAATTACAAATGGAGATTGAATAGATGGAAGTTGCGCAGTAAACATCAAATTACGTAGTTCAATTTCATTCATTGGCGCTGCAATAATCATATTTGGAATACATCTAAAAAAAGCAATATCATAACAGCCATGATGCGTAGGGCCATCTTCTCCTACCAGTCCTGCTCTATCTAAACAAAATACAACAGGTAAATTTTGCAAGGCTACATCGTGAATGACTTGATCATAGGCTCTTTGCATAAAAGTAGAATAAATATTGCAAAATGCTTTTATGCCCTGTGTGGCTAGTCCTGCACTTAAAGTAACTGCATGTTGTTCACAGATGCCTACGTCGAAAGCCCTGTCTGGCATGGCTTCCATCATAAATTTTAAAGAAGAACCACTTGGCATGGCAGGTGTAATACCCATAATTAGCGGATTCGTTTTAGCGAGCTCCACAATAGTATGTCCAAATACATCCTGGTACTTAGGAGGTTGAGGCGTTTCAATTTTTTTCTTAATTATCTCACCCGTTAATTTATCAAACAAACCTGGTGCATGCCACTTCGTTTGATCTTTTTCAGCAAGTGCATAGCCCTTACCTTTCACGGTTAGAATATGTAAAATTTTCGGACCCGGTATTTCTCTTAAATCTTTTAAGGTATCAACAAGGTTAGAAATATTATGCCCATCAATTGGGCCAAAATATCTTAATTGTAATGCTTCAAATAAATTACTGCTTTTTGAAACCACTCCTTTTAAACCTGCTTCTACTTTAGAAGCCATTTCACGCGTAAATGTTTTACCAATAGGTAGTTTACCCATTAACTGCCAAAGCTCATCTCTAAATTTATTATAAGTAGGAGAAGTGCTTATATCTGTTAAGTATTCTTTTAAGGCGCCCACATTGGGGTCGATGCTCATACAGTTATCGTTCAAAATAATAAGTACATCACTATCTGCTACACCCGCATGGTTCATAGCTTCGAAGGCCATACCAGCTGTCATAGAACCGTCTCCAATAATGGCTACCGATTTTCTATTCTCTTTTTTATACTTAGCGGCCATGGACATTCCTAAGGCTGCAGAAATTGATGTAGAAGAGTGGCCTACGCCAAATGTGTCATACTCGCTCTCGCTTCTTTTAGGAAATCCACTTAATCCATTGTATTTTCTATTGCTAATAAACTCATCACGACGACCCGTTAAAATTTTATGTCCATAAGCCTGGTGGCCTACATCCCATACCAATTGATCATAGGGTGTATTGTATACATAATGCAGGGCTACGCTTAATTCAACCACCCCAAGGCTGGCGGCAAAATGCCCTCCGTGAACGCTCACCACATCAATAATATACTGGCGTAATTCATCACAAACCTGATGCAATTTTTCCCTGGAAATATCTTTAAGATCTTCAGGGGAGTCAATAGTTTTCAATAATGGTCCAGCCTCAATATGCATCATTTCAATTTAGAATGTAAAAGTATATTAATAACATAAATATATAGCAAAAGTTTAGAAGGAATTTGGGCTTGCCGTATAGCCTAGAAATGGACCATTAGTCAATATAATAGGCTTGAAACCTAGTTTAAAGGGCTAAATTTGAGCTAGATGAAAAAACACTCTTCACTATATTGGATTTGTCAAATTGCAGGCTGGTTTAGCTATGGCCTCACTATTTTGTTTTTTGCCTCTATTTTAGACAAAGAATTGAATCCCATTTTTTATCCAAGACTTGCATTGAACTTAACCATTGGTATTTTAATAACGCATTTATTAAGAG
>JBAXWU010000061.1:0-9233 GCA_037128235.1 Chitinophagia bacterium
CTTCTAGTATGCGTGAATCTGATAATATCATCTTAATCGATTTATGTTTAATTTCGGTCTTTAAAACAGACCGCAATCTAATTCAAAATGCCTTTCTTTTATCAACAAAATATTAACGAGACAGCTCATCTAGCCATTTGGTCTATTCAAGAACCTGCTTCTTTTTTTGAGACTGATGTTCAACTTACTATACCCATTGCCAATGAGGAAAGAAGGACGCAACATTTAGCCGTTAGGTTATTATTTAAATTAATGATGCCAGCAGCAGATTTGAGTCAATTGGTCATGGCAGATAATGGGAAACCTTACTTAATGGGCTTGCCTTTTCATTTTTCATTTTCACATTGTAAGGGTTATGCAGCTTGTGCAGTAGATGACAAACCCATAGGCATAGATATTGAAATCATTCACCCACGCATTGCTAAAGTTGCGTATAAATTTTTAAATGACCAGGAGAAAGCAATGATTGCAGTGTTGGATGAAAAGGATCAATTGAATCAATTGGCATTTTTATGGGCAGCCAAAGAAGCCATGTATAAAAAATATGAACAATTAGGAATTGATTTTGCGAAGGATTTCAATATCCTCGAATTAACGAAGGGAGTTAGGGGAACCGTGCCAGCAGTAATTGTACATAAAGAAAATAAAATCAAGGTTCATTTAGAATACCATTTTGGAACAGATTACGTTTGTGTTACTTGTTATCACTAAAGATTCTTTATTATAGTTTAGACAACTTAGATACTTATTCTTCCTCTATTCCAAGGGTGGTATCCTCCTCCAATAAATCTAAGTGAATAGCGTCAGCACCTGCAATACCTTCAATGGATCCCTTTATGTGCATGGCATTGAGCAATACTTTTTCAAGCTGCTTTTCTCTTGCTTTCCAAAGTTTTTCCATGGCGTCTCTTTCTTTTTGAATACTAGAACGCATTTGCCTAAAACCTTCGCCAACGGCTTTCCATTGTTCGCTAAATTCATTACTGGTTAAGTAGTCATACAAAAAACTCATTTTGTCTCCTTTATTCACTTGACTCTTTTTAGCATCAAATAATTTAAGTAGAGCATTTCTCAATAATAAAGCAACACTTTTAACTTCTTGGAATGAACATATATACACGCCGTCTTTTTCACCAAAACGATCTAATTCTTTAGGGAAAGTTTGGGTAACAATAATAGCAATATCGGCACCTTGACTGCGCATATCCGCTTTTAATTTATCAATCCACTCTTGGTTAAAGTCTTTGGTTCTTTTACTTTCGTAAATAATTTTACCTGCTTCCTGCCCAAGGTTATTGCGCACCACTTGAATGCAATCGGCGCCTCTTACGCCTTTACCTACTTCTACTATTTCATCAAAAGGGAAACTGCTTTTTAATAATTCCTCTAATAAAAGCTCTTGTACTTCACCTTGCATTTGCATACTGCCTTGTTCTGCTTTGCGTCGCATTTCTTCGGCTAGCTTGCGTTGATCCTCTAATTGCTTTTCTAATTCTTTTACTTTCAACACATGTTCTTGATCTTTTAGAGAACCTCTTTCTATTTCTTCTTTTTGTATTTGCGCCTTTAAGGTTTCTCTTTCTTTTACCAATTTTCTTTGCAGTTCTAATTCTAATTCCGCTTCTTTGGCTTGAATAGCTTGTACTTGTTTAAGAAACTCCAATTCTTTTTCTTGAAAATCTTTTACTTGTTTACTCATGGCGGACTCGCTTTGCTGCATGAGTTTAATTTTATGATCGTACTGAGCGCCTAAATCTTTTTTTAGTTTCTCTGCCAGTTCATTTTCAATTGTTAGTTTTTGTTCAGCTAATAAGGCAGTGGTTTCTTCTTCTTTCTTTTTTTGCCAATCGGTCATTTTACCGCGCAGTTCTTTTTCCACTTCTTCTCTAATAGCATCGGTAGGCTCGAAGTTGTGTTGACATTTAGGGCAGGTAACGTTGTAGTTAGACATAGTGAAAATTTGAAGTCTTACAAAGATGCAAAAAATACTAGCAGAAAAGAAATTTTAAGTAGGTTTGCGTTTGAGCGGAGGTGGCGAAATTGGTAGACGCACTACCTTGAGGTGGTAGCGCCCATACCCGGGCGTGGGAGTTCGAATCTCCTCTTCCGCACATTTAGAGCTGATCTCCAATAAAAGAGTCCCGAGCTTAGCTCGGGACTCTTTTTAGTATCTACACTTAAATAATCTTTTCAAATAATCATCTTAATAATCTGCTTAATAATCTGATAAAGAATCTTATAAAGAAGCAATCACATCATTTGCAGATCGCACATAATCCATATTTTTTCCTTCTGTTGCCATTTTAATACAAGTTTCAGCACTTGTTTTAGCGCCTTTCTTATCTCCTAATTCTTTTTGCGCTTTTGCTTTTAAAAGAAATAACCAATAAGCAGTAGGTGTAGCATCAATAGCTTTGTTTACATTGGCTAAGGCTTTAGCATAATCCTTGTCCATATCAAAATAAAAATTAGCGGCTGCTTGGTAAGCGGCAGCAGTAACGGTAGCGCCAGTAGTAGAGGCTTCTACTTGTTTGCGAATAGTAGATTTAATATCTGTTTTAATAGGAATATTTACCATGGTTTTAGCCCACTTTAAATAAATAGTAGCTGTTTCTGGAGTAATATTACCTACACCCATTGTAAATGTTTCTGTGTTATTGCTAGTCAATTCTGGTTTCACTTTTACACGTACTACATCTTCCGCTTCTTTGTATTCAAAGCTTCCCCAACCTTTAGAATTGGTATTGAAAATAATAGTCCACTCGTTTTCACCTGGAATGGTAAATAAACCATAAGAACCAGCAGCTAAGGTTTTATCACCAATAGTTACTGGATCTGAAAATGTAACTCTTGTAGCGCCATTAGCACCTGTTCTCCAAACAATTCCAGTGGGTGCTAGTAAACTTCCATTTCCAAATGCAGCACGGCCTTTAAGACCTGGTCTTGAGTAAACGATTTCAATTTTACCTAATCCAAAATCTTGAATAAGTGTTTGAGTTGGGCTAGCTGCGGGCATTTTAATTTGTGCTGTTGCAGTCAAGCTTACTAGAGTCATCAAAGCAAAAAGTATTTTTTTCATGTGCAATTTTTTAGATAACAAACCTAGTTTATTTCTAGGTAGTATATGTGTATTTTTTGTTATTTTTTAAAGGCAGGGTGGAAGCGATCCAAGGTATCTCTTAGGTATTCTCTATTAATATGGGTGTAAATTTCAGTGGTGGTGATGCTTTCATGTCCCAGCATTTCTTGCACGGCTCTTAGGTCGGCGCCCCCTTCTACTAAATGGGTGGCAAAGGAGTGTCTGAAGCTATGGGGAGAGATGGATTTTTTGATACCCGATTTCAAAATAAGGTCTTTGATGATATAAAATATCATGACCCTGCTAAGGCCCTTACCTCGGTTGTTTAAAAATAAAATGTCCTCACAGTTTTTGGCAGGTGTTTGATGAATACGAATAGTGTCTTTATAAATTTTTATAAACTTTATGGCATCTGATCCAATGGGAATTAGCCTTTCTTTATCACCCTTACCAATGACCCTTATAAAACCCACATCTAAATACAAGCAAGAAATTTTTAAATGAATGGCTTCAGTCACCCTAAGACCAGAGCTATACATGGTTTCTAAAATGGCTTTATTGCGGCCACCTTCTGGTTTGCTTAAATCAATATGGCCTATTAAAAGCTCAATTTCTTCAAAGCTTAAAACATCGGGTAGTTTGCGCCTTGTTTTAGGGCTTGGCAAAAGAGTAGTGGGATTAACAGTGCAAATTTGTTCCAACAAGCAATATTTGAAAAAAGATTTTATACCAGATATGATTCTTGCTTGAGAAGTAGGCGCCATTTCCATTTCACCAATACATTGTATAAAGGATTGAAGATGTTGTAGAGTAATATCTGCTGGGCTTAATGCTTCTTCGTTGCTTTCAAGATAGTTGATTAATTTATCAATATCTCTTAAATAAGCCTCAACAGAATGAGCGCTTAACGACTTTTCAAGTTGTAGGAATGCTTTGAATCCTTTTTTATAGGGAGCCCAATTCATATGCTTGAATAAAAGATTTGATAGTTATGCATTAATGATTTTATTTCGCCTCAGATTAATCATCAATATGAAAGTAAATTTAAGGTCATTTAAGCAGAAAGTGAGGCATAACGGGAAACAATTAAAGTCATTTCTTAGAAAAATAGAAAAGAATACACCCAAAGGGCTAGATCAAATTACACAGAAGCTTAGTCCTGAAGTTTGGAAAGAAATAGATTGTTTGAGTTGCGCTAATTGTTGCAAAACAATGAGTCCTACATTTACACCCACCGATATTAAAAGAATTTCAAGCCATTTCGAAATGTCACCAGCTGCTTTTAAAGAAAAGTATTTGGAATATGATAAAAAAGATAAGGATTGGTTGAATAAATTGCAACCTTGTCAATTTTTAAATTTGAAATCTAACAAGTGCAGTATTTATGATATCCGACCTGCAGACTGTGCCGGATTTCCACACTTGACAAAGCGAAAAATGACCGAGTACATGCACGTGCACATACAAAACGTTGAATTTTGTCCAGCTACTTATAAGATGGTGGAGAAAATGCAGGTGCTTATTGGCTAATACTTATTAGAAATAGACATCTTCGAAAAAAGTTAATTCCCAAATTTGTTTTTCATTTAAGAAAATGGAAATGACATCGAACTGCAAATATTTCCAGCCAGGATTTTCATATTGATACAAAGCCGCCCCATTTTTTAAAAACTGCATTTTTTGCCTACCTATAAATTGTTCCGGGTAACCAAATTCAATACTGGTTCTTGTTTTCACTTCAATGATATGTAAGAGATTGTTCTTGCTCGCAATAATATCTATTTCTAAATGCTTGTATCTCCAATTTCGATGCAGTATCTCAAACCCTAGTTGACTAAGGTGACCGGCGGCCATATTTTCACCAAATAGCCCAATTTCTTTGTTGCTCATTTAAAATTCATTTAGCTTTATGTTATAGCCCAAACATCGACATTTTATCTACATGCAAAAAGCGTATAAATTACTAGGAAAACATAGGCATTATGATTGGGGAGGTACTACCTTTCTTCCCAATTTGATGGGTGTAGAGAATGTAAATCATTTACCTTATGCTGAATATTGGATGGGGGCGCATGTTTTGGCGGCTTCTGTAATTGAAACTAAAGAAGGGGAGAAAAATTTAGCACAATTAATACAAAATAATCCAACCGAGTGGTTGGGTAATGAAGTAGCCACTAAGTTTAAAGGGCTACCTTATTTATACAAAATATTAGATGTACATGATATGCTAAGCATTCAAGTGCATCCTTCAAAGCAAAATGCAGTATTGGGTTTTAAAGCAGAGCAGGCTAAGGGTCTTGCTATAGAAGCAGCGCAACGAAATTATAAGGACGAGAATCATAAACCTGAAGTAATGGTGGCGCTCAGCGATTTTTGGTTATTACATGGTTTTTTACCAGCAGCCATTTTAGAAAAAAGGTTGAATACTTATTTATGCCTCAAACCCTTAGTAAGTGAATTTAAAGGGGGTGATTATCGAAATTTGTATTCTTATTTTATGCAACTGCCTATGGAGGTAGCTGATGCAATATTAAAACCATTATTAGAAGAAGCAGCGAATTCAGTGGCTAAAGGAAATGTTACCAAAAATGATCCTCAATATTGGGCAAATAAATATTATGCCGATGGCATACCTACAAAAAATATTGACAAGGGTATTTTTTCAATCTATATTTTAAATATTGTAAACATTCCAAAGTATAAAGGTATTTTTCAAGGAGCTGGTATACTGCATGCTTATTTAGAAGGACAGAATATTGAGTTAATGGCCAATAGCGATAATGTTTTAAGAGGAGGATTAACACCCAAACATGTCGATGTGAAAGAACTTTTACAGCATGTCAATTTTATACCCACTACTCCTATTATTCTAAAAGGGGATAAGCTTAATGACCAAGAAACAAACTATCCCTGCCCAGTACCCGATTTTGGTTTAACTAAAATAGTACTAAATGTGGGTGAAGTATGCACAATTTCAACCTATAGCTTAGAGATGCTATTAGTAATGGATGGTGAAGTCATAATTGAAGATATAGCTTATAAAGCTGGTGATACTGCGCTATTGACACCCAATGCCAAGCTTACCATGAAGGCCAAGGCAGCCTCTGTTTTGTTTAAGTCTTATGTCCCTAAATAGTTTATTCACAAATGAGGAAAATGATTATTTATAAAATATATTAAATAAAGAATGAAACCCTTATTTTTGTTTGCTTAGCTTTTTAAGAAGCTTAGCATTTTAAAAAGATAAAAATAATAAAGATGAGATTCAACAAACAAATATTCCTGGCCTTAGTGATAATGATTCTTACTAGTGCTTTATACCGTGTATTACCGGGAAGACCTTATGGGTTCGCACCTCAAATTGCTATTGCCTTATTTGGTGGATCTTTATTCGCAAAACAAAAGCAGTATGCTTTTTTATTACCAATACTTTCAATGTTTATCTCTGATTTATTGTATCAAGTATTGTTTACCTATCATTTAACTCCTATTCAAGGTTTTTATCAAGGTCAATTATTAAATTATGTTTTAATTGCTGGTACTGCTGTATTTGGTTTTGGTTTGCAAAGCAATAAACCATCTAAATATTTTATTGGCTTTTTAGCGGCACCCACTGCTTACTTTTTGGTTTCTAACTTTTTAGTATGGGCGCAAGGGGGTGGCTATCATCATGCTTTCACTATTTCAGGTCTTATTCAAACTATGGTAGACGGTTTACCTTTCTATCCTTATAGTGTGGCGGGTACTTTAGTGTTTGGTGGCGTTTTATTTGGCTCTTTTCGTGTACTTATTCCGAAGTTTAAAGCCATCTAAATTTTAATTATCTATCTAATTTTTAGTTGTCTAATAATAGTTCAACTATTGTTTAGCAGCTTCATTTAATTCGAAAACCTCGTCAATTTTCCAAGGGCCATTGTCGGCAGCCTCTGTTGCTAAAACATCGCATCTATTATTGTTTGCATTGTCACTATGTCCTTTTACCCAATGAAATTTAATGGTGAAAGGAGCCGCTATTTTTTGATACTGTAACCAAAGGTCTTTGTTTTTCTTTCCGCCTTTAAAATCGGTTTTGATCCAGTTGTTCAGCCATTTTTTTTCTACCGATTCTACCACGTATTTGCTGTCTGTATAAATATGAATAGGAAGGGTTTTTGTTTTTAAGGCTGATAGGGCTTTAATGACCGCTAATAGTTCCATTCTATTATTGGTGGTTTTACGATAGGCTTCCTGAATTTCTTTAGTTTTTCCCGCCCACATTAATATAGCGCCAAATCCACCCGGACCCGGATTACCTCTTGAAGAACCATCGGTATATATTAATATTTTGTCCATTAATTATCGTAATCTATTGATTATAAGTGCCGTAGGTAAATATACAAAAGCCTAGATCATTTTACTAAAATAAATTTAATGTGTTTCTAGTACACTTTATTATTTTATCTTTAGCTACTTAACTTTTATAATAACGATTGAATGGAGATTCTGATTGCATGAAAACCAAAACAGTTAAAAAAGAAAATACGATTAAACTAAGTTTTCATCTTAAGTACCAAACTACTTATGGTCAAAGTATATGGATCTATGGGAACCATCCTTTCCTGGGAGGTGGTGCAGCAGATAAAGCCATTCCACTAGTTAATTTAAATGAAACTTATTGGGTTTTACATTTGAACTTCTCAACGACTGTAGAAGCAGAAAATATTGTTTATCATTATTTAATAAAAGATGAAAATGGTAGAGAAATACTAGAGTGGGGGAATGATAAGTTTATTGATATAGCATCTATCACAAACGATGAATTAGTTTTAATAGATACTTGGAACTATGCAGGTCAGATTGAAAACGTATTTTATACAGAGCCCTTTACTTCTATTTTATTAAAAGAAAGTATGGCCTCTACTGTTGCCAAAAAATTGGCCAAAACAAAAACACATTTATTTAAAGTAAAAGCGCCACTATTAAATAAAGGAGAAAGCTTGTGTATTATTGGAGAGTCTAGTATTTTGGGCAATTGGGATATTCAAAAAACAATACCCCTTACAAAAATTAAGAATGATACATATAAAGATGCTGATTATTTTGAAATAGCCTTGGATTTGAAGCAAGCAGCTTTTCCTTTAATATATAAATATGGTATTTATGATTCCAAGAAAAAAGCGTTTATAAGTTATGAAGACGGGAACAATAGAGTTATCTATGAACCTGCTAGTAAAAATAAATTAGTTATTTGCAATGATGGTTTTGCAGCATTGAATAATACGCAGTGGAAGGGAGCAGGGGTAGCTATTCCTGTATTTTCTTTAAGGTCAAATGATAGCCTCGGGGTAGGCGAGTTTTCAGATATTAAACTATTAGTAGACTGGTCAAAAAAAATAGGACTTAAATTAATTCAGCTATTACCTGTAAATGATACCACGGCTACCCATACTTGGATGGACTCTTATCCTTATGCGGCTATATCGGCTTTTGCGCTGCATCCAATATTTATTAGAATTGATGAAATGATTTTGCCCAAGCAGGGAAATTTAATTGAATCTTATTTGATTGAAAAAGAAAAATTAAATGCACTCGAGACGGTAGACTACGAAAGGGTCATGAAATTAAAGTGGAAAGTTTTAAGAACCTTATTTGATAAAAATGGTAAACAGGAATTAGCCTTGGCTAGCTTCACTGAATTTTTTAAGGATAATGCGCATTGGTTGGTTTCTTATAGTGCTTTTTCTTATTTAAGAGAATTACATGGAACTGTCGATTATAATCTATGGCCAACACATTCAAAATTTGATGAAAAAGCTATTCAAAAACTAGTGGACCCTAAGTCAACTACTTATATTGAAATTAGTTTTTACTATTATGTGCAATTTCATTTGCATTTGCAATTAAAATCGGCTTCAAACTATGCGCATGAAAATGGCATCATTATCAAAGGTGACATACCTATTGGTGTATATAGATATGGCGCCGATGCATGGCAGCATCCAACTTTATTCCATATGGATAAGCAGGCTGGTGCGCCCCCAGATGATTTTGCAGTGAAAGGACAGAACTGGGGTTTCCCTACTTATAATTGGGAGAAGATGGCAGCCACCGATTATAGTTGGTGGAAACTGCGCTTTGAACAAATGCGTTTTTACTTTGACGCTTTTAGAATTGA
>JBAXWU010000062.1:0-9168 GCA_037128235.1 Chitinophagia bacterium
GGATATGATTGTTTTGAATAAACCCGCTGGTTTATTAAGTATTCCTGATAGATTTGGCAAGGATGTTTCTTTAAAATCTTTATTAATAGAAAAGTACGGAGAAATATTTACTGTACACCGATTAGACCAACACACGAGTGGCTTAATTGTATTTGCAAAAAATGCGGAGGCACATAAATTATTAAGCGAATTATTTGAAGGAAGAACCATTGAAAAAAAATACCTAGGCTTAGTTTTAGGCAGACCCCCAGCTGAAGGGAGTATTGACCAACCCATTATGGAACATCCTGTAAAAAAAGGAACCATGGTAGTACATGCCAAAGGAAAAACAGCTTTAACTACTTACCAGGTTATAGAAAATTACAAACGCTTCGCATGGGTTTCATTTCAAATTCATACAGGCCGTACGCATCAAATACGCGTACACGCCAAACAAATAGGACATCCCATTGTAGCGGATGATGTCTATGGAGACGGTGAGAAATTATTATTATCTTCTATTAAAAAGAAAAATTTTAAACTAAGTAAGGCTGAGGAAGAAGAAAGGCCCATACTTGCAAGACAGGCTTTACATGCGCATACATTATCATTTATATACAAAGAAGTAGCACTTCATTTAGAAGCTCCTTTACCTAAAGACTTAACAGCCACTTTACAGCAGTTGGATAAATGGAATAAAGAAAAATAATTTCGTCTTTACCTATTGATCCGAAGGTGCCGTAGGAGGTAAGGTATATAAATCCAATAAGCCATCGGGGAGTTCAACGCTAATGGTCTTAGCCTTATGGTTCACGGCTTTTAAACTTTCTTCGTGCAATGGAATATAGGCTTCTTGGCCTTGGTATAATATAGTAACCATTAATTGATGCGGTTGTTCTATTACTTCTTGAATAACACCAATAGGCTTGCCGGCTTCCACTACCGTATAGCCTAATAAAGCCAAGGGCGATTGCTTATCCACTAATTTTTGAAATTCATCTTGAGGTAACCAAACTTTTTTTCCTAAAAGCATAGCAGTAGCTTCTCTAGTATTAATGCCCTCCAATTGTAAATGCGAAATAGTATCTGTTTTAACAGAAGCGCTTTGAATAAAATAAGGAATAAAACTAGCAGCATTTTTTTCAATGAATAGGGCTTCAATACCTTTAAAATTAATTGGTTTGCCTAGTGCATGCTCGATAATAACATGACCCGTAATACCATGTGGTGCCACAATTTTACCAATATGTATGTACTGACTCATTTGCTAATTTAATTCTTTTATCGACAAAATCATTTTCAAAAAAAACCCCCAATTCCGTTGATAGGAACTAGGGGCTTTTATAAAGCTAGATTAATTTTAAAATTATTCTGCAGCAGGCGTCTCTTCTGTTGATGCTTCAACAGATGCTTCAGAGGTTACTTCAGCTACTGGTGTAACTTCTTCTTCCACTGGTGCAGCTACTTCTTCTACTGCTACTTCTTCTACAGCTATTGGTTCTGCTACTTTTTTAGCAACAGGTACATACACTTTTTTAGCAGCTTCTGCTTTTTTGTGTGTATCGTTTGTGCTTGCAATTTTTGTTTCATGTGCTGCATACCATGTTTGGAATTTCTCCATTGCGGTAGCATCATCAAACAAACCTAATTTTACTCCACGAAGTAAATGTTTCAAATAAAGAACTCCTTTGAAAGATAAAATTCTGTGAACGGTGTCTGTAGGTTGAGCACCTTTGTTTAACCACTCCAATGCCTTTTGACGATCCAATTGGATAGTTGCAGGAACTGTTAATGGGTTGTAAGTACCAATTTTTTGGATGAATTTACCATCTCTTGGTGCGCGTCCGTCAGCCACTACTATAAAGTAGAAAGGCCTTTTTTTACTACCGTGACGTTGTAGTCTCATTTTTACTGCCATGTTAAATAGAAATTTATAGGCGTTATTAAATAGGGTTAACCGGGTGCAAATATAGTAAAAAACAGCGAATAAACCAAGGAAAAAGAGGTTTAAAACTTACTATTATATGATTATCAATGACTTAGACTTAAATTAGCGTCTCAAACCAGGCATTTTACCTGGCATTGACCCACTAGACATTTGCTTCATCATCTGCTTCATTTGGTCGAACTGCTTCATAAAAGCATTGATTTCTCCAATATCCTTACCTGCTCCTTTGGCAATTCTTTGTTTACGACTAGTTGAAAGTAAGTCCGGATTTCTTCTTTCCAAAACGGTCATCGATTGTATTATGGCTTCCACTCCTTTAAAGGCATCGTCTTTAATATCTACATCTTTTAAACTTTTGCCCATGCCTGGAATCATGCCCATTAAATCTTTTAAGTTGCCCATTTTTTTTATCTGCTGTATCTGCGTTAAGAAATCTTCAAAATCAAATTGATTTTTTCGAATTCTCTTTTCTAATTTTTTAGCTTCTGCTTCATCAAATTGCGACTGCGCTTTCTCTACCAATGAAGTAATATCACCCATGCCTAAAATTCTTTGGGCCATTCTTTCTGGATGAAAAACAGTGAGCGTATCTAATTTTTCACCACTACTCATAAACTTGATAGGCTTATTCACTGTGTACTTTATAGACAAGGCGGCACCCCCTCTAGTATCCCCATCTAATTTTGTTAATACCACACCTGTAAAATCTAAACGATCGTTAAAAACTTTAGCGGTATTCACTGCATCCTGCCCTGTCATTGAATCTACAACGAATAATATTTCTTGTGGTTGAATTTCATTTTTAATAGCAGCTACTTCATTCATCATAATTTCATCTACTGCAAGTCGCCCCGCAGTATCAATTATAATTACATTTTTATTATTGGCTTTAGCATATACCAATGCATTTTGTGCAATAGAGACTGCATTTTTATTTTCTCTTTCTACAAAAACATCTACCCCAATTTGCTCAGCTAGTATCATTAATTGGTCCATCGCTGCAGGACGGTAAATATCTGCAGCTACTAACAAAGGCGATTTTTTTTGCGCTTTTAAATAGTTTGCCAACTTACCTGAAAAAGTAGTTTTACCAGAACCTTGTAAACCTGCTACTAAAATAATAGTAGGATTTTTAGAAAGGTCCATCAAAGAAGCTTCAGTGCCCATCAAAGCCGTTAATTCGTCTTGCACAATTTTCACCATCAATTGCCCAGGACTAATGGCATTAATGACCTTGGCACCAATGGCCTTTTCTTTAATACTATCAGTAAATTCTTTGGCAATTTTAAAATTGACATCGGCATCCAATAAAGCCTTTCTAATATCTTTTAAGGTATTGGCAACATTCAATTCATTAATTCTTGCCTGCCCTTTTAGGTGCTTAAACGCAGATTCTAATTTTTCACTCAAACTATTAAACATACTTACAACATTAAGGGAGCAAAGATAAGTGATCAGAACCAGTCATACACCATCAATTCAAAAGGTATAATTACGTTAAAATTGGTAAATTAAGATGTATCTTAATATGATATAAGCTATTGATTTACATATACTTATAGCAATTTAGATAATACTCTATATATGTCTTGACAGTTTGTTAACTAATAAATAATAAAAAATACTTGGAACCTAACCTTTATTTAATATTATTGCATCAAACGAAACAATTTTTAAGAGGAGCTAGTTATATATGAGTAAGAAACAATTATTTACACTTGAATTTCCGGTGAGATGTTCACCTAATATATTATTTGAATTTTTATCCACTGCCTCTGGACTACAAGAGTGGTTTGCAGACAAAGTAGATGAATGGGAAAATGTTTTTAGTTTTTCATGGAATAAAGGTGTGCCAGAGAAAGCAGAATTAGTGGACCAAGAGTCAGATAAATTCATAAAATTTAGATGGCTACATGGAGAGAAGAATGAATACTTCGAATTTAGAATTGAAAAAACAGAAATTTCAAATCAAACTATTTTAATCGTGAAAGATTTTGCTGAGAAAAACGAAGTCAAAGACCAGAGCCGACTTTGGGAATATCAGATTAAAGAGCTCTTTCATCGCATAGGTAGTTAGCACTAACATTTTGTTCAAGAAATTAGACATACTAATTCTTAAAGCCTTCATTGGCCCCTTTTTGGCAGCACTCACTATTTCAACTTTTGTGCTGACCATGCAATTCTTTTGGTTATACATTGACGACTTAGTGGGTAAAGGATTAGACCTATTTACCATTTTAGAATTAGTAGGACTAGTCTCTGTAAGTACTTTTACAACGGCCCTTCCCTTAGCCTTACTTTTTTCTTCCATCATGACCTTTGGCAACTTAGGAGAGAGCTTTGAACTCATTGCCATTAAGGCCGCAGGCATTCCGCTCATTCGTTTTATGCGTCCCTTATTTATATTCACTATTTTTTTAGCGGGTATTGCCTTTTTATTTTCAAACAATATTATTCCGGTAACGCAGATGAAGCTTACCAATTTAAAATATGAAATCATTGTAGCCAAGCCTGCCATTGATTTAAAGGAAGGTATATTTTATGATAAAATTGACGGCTATGTAATTAAATTAGGCAAAAAAGAATCGAATGATACTGTAATGCATAATATTGCCATCTTTGAAAAAAGATTTGGATTGCAAGATAATTTAATCATGGCCGAGTCGGGGGTGATGCGTGTATCTTCCAATAAAAAGTTTTTAGAATTTATCATGTTCAATGGATGGCGTTATCAAGAGAGAGGAGCGCGCAGTACAACCAATACAGAATTCACTAGGCTTTATTTTAAAGAATATAAAAAAGTATTTGACCTGAAAAGTTTTCAGATGAATAAAAGCAGTGATATATTGTACGATCCCAAAATGTTAAGTGTTCGACAACTTAGCAAGGCCATGGATTCTTTAGAAAATAAAGACGCCTACTATATTAAAAAAACCAATGCCGATGTAGCTTCTTACTTAAAATTTATGAACTACAAGGATAGTGCCGCCCTTTTTAATGCTAAGAAAAATACCCGTCCCTTAAAAAAATTTAGTACTCTTATTCCCGATTCTTTAGTAAGCAGTATTCAACTCACCTCAGGCTATCAGTTTTCTTCCCTATTATATAACCTTAAGGCCATCTCGGATACTTATAAAGAAAATAAAAATGCAAGTTCCTTGCATGGAATAGAATGGCATCGAAAATTTACTTTATCCTTTGCCTGTTTTGTACTTTTTTTAATAGGAGCCCCCTTGGGTTCCATTATTCGTAAAGGAGGACTAGGCACACCCTTGGTGTTAGCCATTATATTTTTTGTACTCTTTTTCTTATTGAACAATTTTGGTGAGAAATTAGCAAAATCAGGACAATGGGATGTATTCTCTGGTATGTGGATGTCCTCCATTATTTTAATACCCGTTGGCTTGTTTTTAACCTATAAGGCTATGCGCGATTCCCAGCTATTTAACCAGGAATTTTACTACCGACTTTTACAGCCAATTAAAGTAACTTTACAGAAGTACTTTAAAAAATAAAACCATGTCAAAATCAACTCAAAACAGACGTCAGTTTATCGCTACTTCTGGTAAAGCAGGTATGGCCATAGCAGCAATGCCATTAATGGCTAAAATAAGTCCAATGACTTCAATTAATTCAATGGCAACATTGACTGCTGCAGGTGAATATGCACAGCAGCCTTTAAATTATGGCTATGCAGCATTGGAACCTTTTATTGATGCCATGACTATGGAAATTCATTACACAAAACATGCAGCCACTTATGCTAAAAACTTGGCAGATGCAGCGCTTGCAGAAAAACTGGATATCCAAACAACAACTTTACAAGATTTATTAAAAAATATTTCGCATTATTCTCCAAAAATGAGAAATAATGCTGGCGGACATTTTAATCATGAAATGTTTTGGCAATTAATGAAGCCAGCACCTGCTGGTGCACCTGCTGGTGAATTAGCAGAAGCTATCAATAAAAGTTTTGGTTCATTAGATAATTTTAAAACTGCTTTTAGTGATGCAGCTAAAACAAGATTTGGTAGTGGATGGGCTTGGTTAATTGTAAAAGCAGATAATAGTTTAGCGGTTTGCTCAACACCTAATCAAGATAATCCATTGATGGACATTGCAGAAATAAAAGGATCACCTATTCTAGGTTTAGATGTTTGGGAGCATGCTTATTATTTAAAGTATCAAAATAAACGCCCCGACTATATTAATGCTTTTTGGAATTTAGTGAATTGGGAATTTGTACAGAAAAAATACGCAGAGGCGATCACTAAAAAATAATTCCAAAGTGCCTTATTCTAAACAAAATTTGAAGGTTCAATATTTTGTAACAGCTTTAACTATTGTTGTTTTTTTTCTTAAAGTAGTTACATATGTATTAACCCACTCCTTGTCAGTTTTATCTGATACATTGGAAAGTGTGGTAAATATTGTAGCTACTTTAGTGGGGTCCTATAGTTTGTTTATAGCTTCCAAACCCAAGGACAAAGATCACCCTTATGGTCATGGTAAAGCTGAATTTATATCTGCAGCATTTCAAGGAAGTTTAATTATAGGTATAGGATGTTTGATTATTTACAAAGCCATCGACAGTTTTATTCATCCTGTTTCTTTACACAATCTTAATAATGGAATTTGGTTATTAGTCATTATTGCTATCATTAATTTAGTAACTACCTTGTTTCTTAATCGCATTGGTAAAAAAAATAAATCATTAGCCATTTTATCTTCTGGTAAATTATTTAAAATTGATTTTTTTACCACCGCCTCTGTTGCCATTGGTATTATATTATTGATGGTAACGGGCTATCAAAAAATTGACGCCCTTATTGCACTATTCTTAGGTGTATATGTCATTTACGATGGTTATAAAATTGTAAGACAATCCCTGGCTGGTATTATGGACGAAGCAGACATGGTATTATTAGAAGAAGTGATTACTGAAATAAATTTATCAAGGAATGCAAAATGGATTGACCTGCATAACTTAAGGGTGATTAAATATGGCATGATGATGCATATAGACTGCCACTTAACAGTGCCTTGGTATTATAATGTAAACGAAGCACATGCAGCAGTGGATGATTTTACACAATTGATAAAAAATAGGTTTGGCAACAGCGTGGAGTTTTATATTCACACAGATGGCTGTATGCCTTTTAGCTGCCCCATTTGTACTATTGATAATTGTGAAAAAAGAAAAGCCCCCTTTGAAAAAAGATTAAATTGGAATTTAGAAAATGTATTATTGGATAGCAAACATCAATTGTCCTAAATATTTAATATAAATAAGAATAATAAAATTTTATAAAAAAAATTACAAACTATGAAAGCATGGTCCGACTATCAAGAAAAAAATAAAGATCGTTTCTTAGAAGAACTACTAGCCTTATTACGTATACCAAGTGTGAGTGCTAAAAACGAACACAATGGTGATATGCTAGCCTGTGCTAAAGCCGTAGAAAAATCTTTGCAAGAAGCAGGGGCACCCATTACCAGAATTTATGAAACAGAGGGTCACCCTATTGTTTATGCAGAAATAAATGTTGACCCTACACTGCCTACTGTTCTTGTTTACGGGCATTACGATGTGCAACCTGCAGAGCCTCTAGAGCTTTGGCATAGTAGCCCTTTCGACCCCACTATTAAAGATGGTAAAATATTTGCACGCGGTGCTTGTGACGACAAAGGGCAATTTTATATGCATGTGAAGGCATTAGAAATAATGACCAAGACTAATTCATTATGTACTAATATTAAATTTATCATTGAAGGGGAAGAAGAAATTGGAAGTCCTAACTTGGCGGCCTTCGTTAAAACCCATACCGAACTTTTAAAGGCAGATGTAATTTTAATTAGTGACACAGCCATGATTAGTATGGATACCCCTTCTATTGATATTGGCGTAAGAGGATTAAGTTACATAGAACTAGAAATTACAGGACCTAATAGAGACTTACACAGTGGGGTATATGGAGGCGCGGTGGCTAACCCAATTACCATTTTATCAAAAATGATTGCTTCATGTCATGATGAAAATAATCATATCACCATTCCTGGTTTTTATGAGGATGTGATTATATCCACCGATGCAGAAAGAAAAAAAATGGCAGAAGCGCCATTCGATGAAAATGAATTCAAAACCGACTTAGGTATTCAAAATGTTTGGGGTGAAAAAGGATATAGCACCAATGAGCGAACTGGTATACGCCCTACTTTAGAAGTGAATGGAATTTGGGGTGGCTATACCGGTGAAGGCGCAAAGACGGTTTTACCTTCCAAGGCCTTTGCAAAAATTTCTTGCCGCTTGGTGCCGAATCAATCGGCAGAAAAAATTACAGCCATGGTACTTGCACACTTTAAAAAAATTGCACCCGCTAATATTACCGTAAATGCATTTGAACATCATGGAGGGGAGCCTTATATTACCCCTATTGATTCTCATGAATACCAAAGTGCCGCCAAGGCTATTGCGACTACTTTTGGCAAGGATCCTATTCCGGTGCGTGGCGGTGGTAGTATTCCCATTTGTTCTTTGTTTGAAAAAGAATTAGGGGTGAAAATTGTGTTTATGGGATTTGGATTAGATAGTGACAACTTACATAGCCCTAATGAAAAATATGATATTGTCAATTTTTATAAAGGCATTGAAACCATTCCTTATTTCCATCAATTTTTTGCAGAAAAACAAGACTAAGCATGAAAGTTGCTACTATTATCAAAACAGAAAAGAAAAAAGTACGATTAGATAAATACTTATGGTCTATTCGTATTTTTAAAACAAGATCTCAGGCCACCGAAGCTATTGACAAAGGACGCGTTAAAATAAAAGGTGAACCTGTGAAAGCTTCGCGAAATGTAGTAGTAGGTGATGAGTTCGAAGCCAGAACGGAGCATAAAAATTGGGTGATTAGAGTGACGCAAGTATTAGAAGGAAGATTGGCCTATGCAGAAGCCATTAAATATTATGAAGACCTAACTCCTATTGAAGAATTAGAAAGAGTAAGGCAGGTGGCATCCACTTTCCAAACAGGTAAGCGATTAAGTAAAATTGGAAGGCCTACAAAAAAAGACAGACGCGATTTAGGAGAATTATTAGATTAAACAAATCTCTTAGGATTCTTTTATCTTTACCATATGACCATTGAAATTTTAACAGTACTTCCGGAATTATTAGCCAGCCCCTTTGAACATAGTATGATGAAAAGGGCGCAGGAAAAAGGTTTGCTTACTATAAAATT
>JBAXWU010000063.1:0-8900 GCA_037128235.1 Chitinophagia bacterium
AGCTACTTTCTTTTTAGGAGCTACTTTCTTAGTTGCTTTTTTAACCGCTTTCTTAGCTGCTTTTTTAACAGTCTTTTTTGTAGCTACTTTTTTCTTTGGAGCTACTTTTTTAGTTGTTTTTTTAGCTGCTTTCTTAGCTGCTTTTTTAACAGTTTTCTTAGGGGCTACTTTCTTTTTAGTAACTGCTTTTTTCTTACTTGACTTTGCCATTTTTGTTAATTTTATTTTTTGTATAAATGAATTAGGTTATAAAATTACATTGTTTTATTGAACTATATTCAAAGTTTTTCATTTTTTGTAATAGCTTTGTTTTATGCAAGCACCTATTACATTCATTCTTGGAGCAACTCCAAACGCTGATAGATATAGTTTTATGGCAACGGCCTTATTAGTAGAAAAAGGCCATGCCGTGTATCCTTTTGGGATAAAAAAAGGGGAAATACTTAGCACGCCCATCATAAATGAATGGCCAACGAATGAGCGCATAGACACTGTCACCCTGTATTTGGGCCCATCTGCACAAGAAGCCTACTACAATGCAATTATAGACTTGAAACCTAGAAGAATTATATTTAATCCAGGAACAGAAAATCCCATTTTGAATAATTTAGCTACTGAAAAAGGAATTGAAACCATCGAAGCCTGCACCTTAGTGATGCTAAAAACAGGGCAATACTAGCCATTTTATTTTTTCTTTAATTTTTGAATTGACCCCAGGTAGACCTATCTAAATTTCGATATTGGATGGCCTCACTAATATGTTCTTCCTTGATAGTAGCATTTGCTTCTAAATCGGCAATCGTTCGACCTAATTTTCTAATTCTATCATAGGCCCGAGCGCTTAATTGAAATTTTTCCATCGCTAAGGCTAATAATTTTCCGGCTGCAGGAGAAAGCCCCCCCCATTTTTTTAATAAAGCTTCGTTCATTTGGGCATTAGTGTAAATGCCTGTATCGGTTTTGAACCTTTCTATTTGAATGGCTCTTGCTAATTCAACTCTTTTAGCAATTACGCTAGAACTTTCAGCATTTTCAGTTTTAGTGAGTTCGTGATAGGGGACTGGGGTTACTTCAATATGCAAATCAATTCTATCTAATAAGGGCCCTGAAATTTTATGTAGGTATTTCTGTATTTGTGTAACACTACAATGACAAGGTTTTTGTGGATGGTTATAATAGCCACAAGGACAGGGGTTCATGGCGGCGAGTAACATGAATCTGGCTGGAAAATTGACAGTCATTTTAGCCCTAGCAATATTTACTTCGCCTGCTTCCATGGGTTGTCTTAGTACTTCAATCACCGATTTATTGAACTCTGGCAGTTCATCTAAGAATAAGACCCCATTATGGGCTAAAGAAATTTCTCCAGGTTGAGGGTGGCCACCTCCTCCAATCATGGCAATGGCAGATAAACTATGATGTGGTTGTCTAAAAGGACGCCTACTAATAAGTTGGTTTTGCAAAGGTATTTTTCCAGAAATACTATAAATTTTACTAGTTTCTAGTGCCTCGTTTTTATTTAAGGGTGGTAAAATGGAAACGATACTTTTTGAAAGCATCGTTTTACCAGCGCCGGGCGGCCCAATCATAATTAAATTATGTCCTCCCGCACTCGCAATTTCTAAAGCACGCTTGGCATCTGATTGTCCTTTTATATTTGCAAAATCGGGAATAGTATTGTTTTCTATTTTTTGAGAAATAAGAGTATGGTCTTGCTGGAGCTTATTTTGTTTTTCATCATTAGGGTTGTTTAAAAAATGAACTACTTCAAGTAAAGAACTGAATGCGTAAACGGGTATGCCTTCTACCATTAAAGCTTCTGCCGCATTTTGCCTAGGAATAATCATGGCTGCAAAGCCTTCTGCTTGAGCTTGCATGGCCATGGCGAGTATCCCTTTAATGGGATATAAACTACCATCCAATCCTAATTCTCCCATGCATACATATTTTTCAATAAGGGAAGGTTGAGTGATTTGTTCCGAGGCTGCTAAAATGCCAATGGCAATGGGTAAATCAAAAGCAGCGCCTGATTTTCTTAAATCGGCGGGTGATAAATTAATAACCAGTTTAGTACGGGGCATATGAAAACCGTTAGCCTTAATAGCACTTTCGGTTCGGTCTAAACTTTCTTTGACAGCATTGTCGGGAAGGCCCACTATACAATAACCTTGGCCCATACTTACATTTACTTCAATGGTAATGGTTACAGCGTCAATGCCCACAATAGCGCTACCCTTAGTTTTTACAAGCATCTTTTTACTTGAAACTACCTTAGATACTAAAACGAATGAAAGGTATTAATACTTGTTTTTGGTAATCTTTTTTAACAGGTCCGCCACGCCCTCTCTTTCTAAGATTAAATAACCGAGTCTATCTTGACTCACTCCTTTTTTTAATTGATAATGAAAAATCAATTCTTTTTCTTTGACGGCTGTTTCAAAATAACTAAACTGAATATTATCGAAACCTTTTAAGCCATCGCTTATTTCATATAAATGGGTAGAAATAATAAATAAACTGCTTCTTAAATTTTGTAAACCTTCAATAACGGCGCTACTACATTTCATAGCATCTTGAATATTGGTGCCTTTGAATAATTCGTCAATTAAAACAAAATATTTTTTACCGTCTATTATTTTTTCAATGGTATTTTTTATTCTTTGTACTTCATTGAAAAAATAGCTCTCCCCTTTTACGATATTGTCTGCAATAGTTAAATTAGTAATAAGGCCATCAAATAAACTAAGTTTTAATTTTTTAGCAGGCACGCCAATACCAATATGGGCTAGGTATAAAACAATACCGGTGGTTTTAATAAAAGTACTTTTACCTGCCATATTTGCGCCCGTTAAAAAAAGTAAATTACTTTGATAATTAAGGGAGAGTTCATTATCAACAGCATTATGCACTAAGGGGTGAATGGCAGCAGTGACCTCAAAAATAGGTGTATCATTTTCTAACCAAGTAGGAAAAACAAACCTATAATTTTTGGAAGCCATGGCCATACTATAATAGGCGTCTAGTTCATAATAATATTCTAAAAGCTGAAGGGTATTATTTTTATAATGATAAAGAAAAAAATGGCAGAAAGAAAGTACTGTTTGCGGGTTCTCTAGCTTAGTAGAAGCAGGTAGGCTTGCTAGAGAAGGATGGTTTGTATATTTTTTTATTTTTTGAACTAGGGATTCAATGATAGGGTTGTCCTTTTTTGTTTCAAATACCGTCAACCATTTGTTTAAATTTTCATAAAATAAAATTAAATGCTCTAATGAATAACGAAGTAAGGAATAGTCGGAGGCGCTCATAAACTCATACCAGTAGGCAGCAGGCAAACTAATTTGTGTAGGAATTCTTTTAAATCCGGTATCAAAAAATTTCTCAATAACAAGGGTAGTACCATTGGTAATTTTCAATGCTTCTACAAAATGGATATTGTCTATAAAATAAGCAATCGCATTTTGTCTTTGCTCAATGGAGGCTATAGAAGCCAAAGGATTAGAAAGAAAATGATCCAATTGTATTTTACCTCCATTGGACTTGCAAAAATTGAGATGGGATATAAGTCCTATCGACTCTTCGTTATCAAATAAGCCAATATCTTTTAAAGTAATTTTATCCACCTGCATAAAACTTACTTTTAGCTTCTTGTAAATTGAAGGCGTTGTCCTTTCTTGGCTTCATTAAATACCCCTTCATGGTATACTTTGTATCCATTTACAAATGTAGTATTCACTTGATAAGGAAAGCTGCACCCTTCAAAGGGGCTCCAGCCACAGTGGTATAAAATATTTTCTTTGCTAACAGTATAAGGCGCTTTTTTAACAAGCACTAAATCGGCATGGTAGCCCTCTCTAATAAAGCCGCGGTCTTTAATTTGAAAACAAGTAGCGACTGCATGGCTCATCTTTTCAACCAACTTCTCCATACTTATTTTTCCTTCATCAACATATTTTAGCATTAATAGAAGACCATGTTGAACTAGAGGCAGGCCAGCGTGTGCATGCGCATAAGCTTCTTGTTTCTCCGCCCAGGTATGCGGTGCATGGTCGGTAGCAATAACATCTAGTTGATCATTTAGTAGACCCTCCCATAATGCATTTTTATTGGCTGGTGCCTTAATAGCAGGGTTGCATTTAATTAAATTACCTAAAGAGGCATAGTCGTTGGCTGTAAAATGTAAATGATGCACACAAACTTCTGCAGTAATTCTTTTATCTGCTAAGGTTCTTAAATTAGAGAATAATTGTAATTCTTTAGCAGTGCTAATATGTAAAATATGTAATCTTGCATCAAATTTTTTAGCTAGTTGAATGGCTTTAAAAGACGACTCAAAACAAACTTCTTCATCTCTAATAATAGGATGATCCGAGGCTTCTAAAATAGGCTTGATGGCCTCTAGCGCTGCTTTATTTCTTTTAATAAGACTTTCTTCTTCACAATGCGTAGCAATTAAAAGTTCAGTGCCTCCAAATATTTTTTCAAGTACCAATGGGTTTTCTACTAATAAATTACCTGTAGAGGACCCCATAAATATTTTCAATCCGCAAACTTCCTTTTTTTTGTCATTAGTTTTTAAAATTTCTTCTAAGTTGTCTTGGGAAGTACCCATGTAAAAAGAATAATTCGCAATTGATGTATGAGCGCCTATTTGATATTTATCTTCTAATAATGCTTGTGTAAATACAGGTGGTTGGGTATTGGGCATTTCCATAAAGCTGGTGGTACCGCCCGCTACAGCTGCCTTGGCCTCGCTATAAATATTGGCTTTATGGGTTAAGCCCGGCTCTCTAAAATGCACTTGATCATCAATTACACCAGGAAGTAAAAATTGATTTTCGCCATCAATTTCAGTAATGCCACCCTTCGTTTCTATTTGACTTGCTATTTTTTCAATACGACCTTCTTTAATCAAGACATCTCCCTGAATGGTTTTGCCTTCATTTACAATTTGTGTATTTTTTATTAAATAGCTATTCATTATAAATTAGTTTTCTATATGAATGGTGAAATAAACAAAATTACCTGTGACATCTTTTATGCTTGATAAAAGTGCATCCCCCTTATTTAAATTTCTTAAGCCATAACTAAATTTTATTTCTGGAGAAATAGTGGCGTACTGTAAATAAAAACTAACACCTAAGCCCACTTCATAGCCATAGTCAAGTCCATTCAATGTATTATTATAAGGCAATCTACTACTTGTTGCAATATTTTTACTTAGGATTACAGACCTGTTAGAGCCTAGTAAATCGTAATCTATTTTACCGCCAATGAAAACATAATGACGCATCATATTAGTGAAATGAAATGCGTTGTATCTGTCCGACTCTATTTTGAGTGCTAAGGGGATATTAATGATTGCAGAAGCAGTATTCATTGTGAGCGTATCTGAAGGATTATTTCTTTTTGTATAGGTGTATAAATTTTTGGAGCCCGCAATTAATACTGTGGGGTTTAACCTAAGTAAGGTATGGGTACTTAATCTGAGTGTACCAATGAGTCCTAAATTCAGCGCCATATTACTTATTGGATTAATACTACTTACTGCACTTGAATTAGGAAGTATAAAATCAATGTTTCTATTAAAATTAAGATAGTTGTTGTTTAAGCCAATACTCATTCCTAAATAGTAAGGCAGTTCATCATGGAAAGGCTGATACACTTCGCCTCTTTGCGCTATGGACACAAAAGAAATGCAAAGCAGTAAAGCCCCCGTGATTATTTGCTTCCGCAGTAAATGCTGCATATACCTAAACTTAATTTTTCTTGTAAAACATTTTTAAATCCTGCTTGCGCTAATATAGTTAAAAAAGCAGCGCCTTCTGGAAAAGCAATCACACTTTCATTTAGGTAGGCGTATGCATCTTTATTACCTGAAAATAATTTTCCAATACTAGGCGTTACCCATTTCATATAAAAGGTATAAATGGGTTTGAACCAAAAACTACTAGGTTGTGAAAATTCTAAAATAACGAGCTTACTACCTGGTGTTAATACGCGATGAATTTCTTGTAAGCCTTTTTCTAAATTGGCAAAATTGCGTACCCCAAAGGCTACCATGGCCCCATCAAATGTGGATGCTTCAAAAGCGATGGCTGTGCTATCACCCAAGCTTAATTGAATTTTATCGCTTAAATCTTTTTCTTGAATTTTGACTCTTCCATATTGCATCATCCCTTCTGAAATATCAATACCTGTAATTTTTTCCGGCTGAATTTGTCTGTAAGCCATTAGGGCCATATCGGCCGTACCTGTTGCAATGTCTAAAAGATGGTTTATTTTTTTATCCTTTAAATAACTAATGGCTTTTTTACGCCAACCTTGGTCTATGCCTAAACTTAAAAATCGGTTCAAAAAATCGTAACGCTTTGCAATAGAATCAAACATACTGGCTACCTGTTCTTTCTTTTCGGCATTACTTTGGCTATAAGGAACTACTTTATCATGTGCAAATTGACTCATGGGGCAAAGATATTGAATTTGTGCTGCTTTTTGGGTAGTGTAGTTCTTAACAAATACTTTTATCTTCGTAGCGCATGAAAGCACGTATTTATAAGTCTACAGGTAGTTGGTATTCGGTCAAATCCGAAGCGGGACTGTTTTATCAGGCCCGTATTAAGGGAGTGATTAAGTTAGACAATATTACTTCCACCAACCCCATTGCCGTGGGTGATTGGGTTGAATATGATATGGAAGATGAGCAGCGTGGAACAGTAATGATCTCCGAAATTCTTGATCGTAATAATTATGTAGCAAGACAGTCGCCGCATAATAAAAGACAGCAACATATTATTGCTTCCAACTTGGATCAATCTATTTTACTCGGCACTTTAAAATCGCCTAAAACCTCCCAAGGCTTTATTGACCGCTTTTTAATTTCTTGTGAAGCCTTTCATATACCGGCTATTATTGTTTTTAATAAATCGGATATCTATGAAGAAAAAGAAATGAATACTTATGCGGAAATGAAAAAAATGTATGAAGCTATTGGCTATCAAGTGTATTTAATAAGTGTGGAGAAAAAAGAAGGCTTAGACATTGTACAAAAATTACTCAAAAATAAAACAACACTTATAAGTGGACATAGTGGGGTAGGAAAGTCTTCGCTTATAAATTATTTATTTCCACATCTAGATTTAAGTACACAAGAAGTAAGTGATTGGAGTGGAAAAGGATTACACACTACCACTTTTGCTCAAATGTATGACTTGCCTGAAACTGGCGCTGTCATTGACACACCGGGTATGAGAGAACTAGGTTTAGTGAATTTAGAAAAAGAAGAACTAGCACAATATTTTCCTGAGATGCGCGCCAAAATGAATGGTTGCCAATTTAATAATTGCCAACATATTAATGAGCCAGGTTGTGCAGTGAAAGCAGCCGTTGAAAAAGGAATTATTACGGAAGCCCGCTTTTATAGCTATGTCGATTTATGGCATGGAATACAAGGGCCGATGTATTAACTTCAGTCTTTATTTTATTATTTATTTTTTCGCGTCGTTGTAGGCTTCAAACCAACTTGAATATTTTACATAGTTGTTGGCAATTCTATTTATCTCCCCTGTAATCATGGCCTCAGATACCATTTTTACTTTTTTAGCAGGCACGCCTGCATAAATACTTCCTTCTTCTACAATGGTGCCTTCTAAAACTACTGCGCCCGCTGCAATAATGGAGTTAGAATGTACTACACAGCCGTCCATGACTATACTACCCATTCCTATTAATACATTGTCGTGAATGGTACAACCATGTACCAGTGCATTATGTCCAATAGAAACATTATTGCCAATAGTAGTAGGGTGTTTTAAATAGGTACAATGAATAACGGCGCCATCTTGCACATTTACCTTATTGCCCATTTTAATATAATGAACGTCGCCTCTAAGAACGGCATTGAACCAAATAGAGCATTCATTACCCATGGTTACATCACCTGCGATGGTGGCATTGGGTGCTATAAAACAATTTTCACCAAATTGAGGATCTTTCCCTTGAAGACTTAGTATGGTTGCCATAAAAATGCGACTTTTGTACTGCAATTTAATAGTTATTATGTCCAGTATGCAGAATAGACAATATTTTTTTCAGCATTTAGCGCAAACCTCAGATAAACCTATTGGTATAGAAGTGGCTTCTGCCGAAGGCATTTATATAAAGGATGTAGATGGAAAAATTTTTGTGGATATGATTGCAGGATTTAGTGTTTGTAATATTGGCCATAGTCACCCAGCAGTTATTAAGGCTATACAAGAACAAGCAGCTAAATACATGCATGTAATTGTGTATGGAGAATTTATACAAGCCCCACAAGTACAATATGCTAGGGCAATTACAAGTTTACTTCCAGAAAATTTACAATCGGTTTATTTTACTAGTAGTGGAGCAGAAGCAACAGAAGGTGCGATGAAACTCGCAAAGCGTGTTACGAAAAGAACAAAAATTATTTCTTTCAAAGGAGGCTATCATGGAAGTACACAAGGTGCATTAAGTGTAATGGGTGATGAGTATTTTAAAAATGCATTTCGACCACTCCTACCAGACACGGTTCAATTAAGATATAATAATTTTGATGATCTTACACATATTAATTCCACCGTAGCTTGCGTAATTGTGGAACCTGTGCAAGCAGAATCAGGAATCACAGCTGCTACTAAAGAATGGCTAGCAGCCATTGCTGAAAAATGCAAAGAACATTGTGTACTATTTATTTTTGATGAGATACAATCGGGATTTGGCAGAACAGGATCTATGTTTGCTTTTGAAAATTTAGGTATTGTTCCCGATATATTATTAGTAGGTAAGGCCTTGGGCGGTGGCCTTCCACTAGGTGCCTTTATTAGTCATCCAAAAATGATGGCGCTACTTACTGAAAGCCCTGTGCTTGGCCATATCACTAC
>JBAXWU010000064.1:0-8526 GCA_037128235.1 Chitinophagia bacterium
TGCCTGTAGCCATTCCTAAAACACAGGGTAGTTTTTTTGCTTGCTTCTCTTTAATAAGTGCAGCTATTTGAGCAGCTACAGCATTAGATCCTTCTGTTGAGTTTTTGTAAATCTGAACAGGAATTTTTTCAAAAGATTCTAGCATAAAATTATTTTTTATATTAATCTACCTTGGTAATTTTTATCATATTAGTAGGTAAGTGTAATTGAACAGGGGTACTTCCCGTATTCACCACTATATCATCTTTTTTAACAAATCCGTTTTTCTTTAAAATTTGAATTTGGTCTTTGATAATACTATCTAAACTTTCTTCTTTATTATAGTAGAATGCCTTCACACCCCAGCTTAAACTTAATTGATTCATTAAGCTCTTTTCTTTGGTGAAAATAAATAAAGGCGATTTTGGTCTGAAACTACTTAACATAAATGCCGTATATCCACTTTGCGTCATACCCACTAATGCTTGTGCATTACTGTCGTCAGATAACTGACAACCGCTATAACATAAGGCATCACTTACAAAAGAAGGAGAATGGGGTTGTGGTTTTAAGTCTTCAGAACGGTTATACTTATATCCATGTTCTTCTACTTCATTGATAATTTTGCGCATGGTCTCAATCACTAAAACAGGAAACTGACCTGTAGCCGTTTCTCCACTTAACATTACCGCATCAGCGCCCTCAATAACGGCATTGGCCACATCGGTAATTTCACTACGATTAGGTTTCACTCTATCAATCATGCTTTCCATCATTTGTGTTGCCACAATAACAGGCTTAGCACGGTGTATACATTTTCTAATAAGTTCTTTTTGAATCAAAGGAATTTTTTCAACAGGAAGCTCAACCCCTAAGTCGCCACGGGCAATCATAATTGCATCGCTTGCAATAATAATATCTCTGATATTCGTTAAGGCTTCAGGCATTTCAATTTTGGCTATAATTTTTGCCTTGCTCTTATGTTTGTCTAAGATGGCTTTTAGCATTTCAATATCGGCTACTCTTTTTACAAAGCTTAAGGCTACCCAGTCTAATTCTTCTTTAATAATAAATTGGGCATCTTCTAAGTCTTTTTCAGTAAGCGCGGGTAAAGAAATTTTTGTATCGGGTAGGTTAATTCCTTTTTTAGATGAAATAATACCCCCTAAGGTTACTTTTACTTTAACATCGCCGTTTTTTTCAATACTATGCACTTTCACTTCAATCTTACCATCGTCAATCATGATTAAGTTGTTCACCACCACATCGCCAGCTAGGTTAGGGTAGGATACATATATTTTCTCCATCGTGCCAACACACTTCTCATTGGTGAAAGTTAATACATCTCCTTCTTTTACTTCTAAACGGTTATTTTCAATTTCACCTACTCTTAATTTAGGGCCTTGTAAGTCCCCGAGTATGGCAACAGTGCATCCTAGTTCTTCGTTAATACCTCTAATATTGTCTATAATTTTTTTCTTGTCTTCGTGAGTTCCATGAGAGAAATTTAATCTAAATACATTCACACCCGCAATCACTAAATTCTTTAATTGATCATAAGATTCGCAAGCAGGGCCTACAGTGGCAACAATTTTAGTTCTGTGATGGGGTTGCTTAAATTCGTTTTGACTCATTTTGTTTTTGGGGTTATTTTAATTTTTATTCTTTTTCTATTTATATCTAATTAGCTAGCTAATATTTTTACAATTCTTAACCATTCTTCAGAAATTTTTTGTTTGGCTTTTACCGCGTTGTCAAGTGGCGTGTATTTCATTTTATTATCTTCAATACCTACCATTACATTATGTGTACCGTTGATTAAACATTCAACAGCGTGGTAACCCATTCTGCTGGCAATTAAACGATCAAGGCAACTAGGGGAGCCCCCTCTTTGAATATGACCTAAAATACAAACACGAATATCTGCATTCGGTAATTTTTCTTTTAAGAAATTACCCACCTGTGTGCCACCGCCAAATTCATCACCTTCGGCCACCACTATTAAATTCACTAATTTTTTTCTTTTCTCTTTCTCCGTTAAAGAAGTAATCATGGCTTCCATATCTGTCTTAGATTCTGGAATTAAAATGTTCTCTGCACCTGTGGCAATACCACTATGAAGTGCAATATAACCGGCGTCACGTCCCATCACTTCTACAACGAATAAACGGTCATGTGCATCGGCAGTATCTCTAATTTTATCTATGGCTTCCACCGCAGTGTTCACTGCCGTGTCAAATCCAATGGTGAAATCACTTCCTGCAATATCTTTATCAATAGTACCAGGTATACCAATACATGGAATATCAAATTCGTGACTAAATTTTTGAGCTCCTTTAAAACTTCCATCTCCTCCAATGACTACAATACCATCGATGCCTCTTTTCTTTAAATTCTCGTAAGCTATTTTTCTTCCTTCTGTTTCAAAAAAAGCTGCGCTTCTAGCTGTTTTTAAAATGGTACCCCCTCTTTGAATAATATTAGCCACCGACTTTGAGTACATTTCGAAAATATCATCCTCTATCATTCCATTATATCCCCTTGCTACTCCAAATACTTGTAGCCCATGATAAATGCTGGTTCTAACTACAGCTCTGATGGCGGCATTCATGCCAGGGGAGTCTCCGCCAGAAGTTAAAACTGCAATTTTGCTTACTTTTTTAGCAGACATAATATTCAATTGAGCATTAATGTATTGATTTACAATATCCAACCAATACGATGTAAAAGAAACCGAGCTACAAATTTAATCAATTGAGCCCAATTATCCATTCAATTTATAAACAGTTTTGTTATGCTAACGCATGTTATTAAAACCAATGAATTTAGATCTAATGTGAACCTAATCAAAGAATTACAATATAATTCAGCTAGTAAAGTTGTATTATTTATTTATTAAATGTATTTCAGCCATCATACAACGTGTACTACCACCCCCTAAGGCTTCAATGGTAGGGATGGCTATGGGAATGATGGGGTTGTATTTTTCTAAGGTGTTTACCTGTTCCGCTGTCAAGCTTTTATGGGCTTGTTTCGACATGATTAAATGAGGTTTTTCATTCATATCGAATACTTGTAACATATTACCTGCAAAATGATTCAGTTGATCCTGGCTAATCTCAATGACTTCTTTATGGGTTTGTAAAAAACTTTCAATCACTATTTGTTTTTCTTGCTCATTGGTAATACTATCTAAACAAATTACCACAAATTGATCGCCCATGCACATCATTACATTGGTATGATAAATGGGTTGTGCTTTGTCATCCACTGCCTTAAAAGCAATTGCTTTGAACTGCATTTTATCGCACCAATAGTTGAAGGCCTCTATATTTAATCTTTCAGATAAACAACCATAGGCTATTTTATTTTGGTGGTCTAGTACCATACTGCCTGTACCTTCTAGAAATTTTCCTTCTTTTTCAAAATCGCTTACATCAAGTATATTTTCAATTTTATAATTAGATTGTAGAAATTCTATTACCGTTGATTTTCTTTCAGCTCTTCTATTTTCTGCATACATGGGATACAAGCAAAAAGTTCCATCAGCATGGGTAGAAATCCAATTATTGGGAAAAATAGAATCGGGGGTAGAAGGGTATTGGCTGTCTTGGATAACTTTTACTATAATTTGATTTGCGCGTAATTTATCTACCATTGCATCAAATTCAGCAATAGCTAATTCATTGGCATTTTCAATATTGATATTGGATTGAAAAAAATTATTTGCAGCCGTTTGCTGGTTAAAATAAAATTGATAAGGTCGAACCATTAAAATTTCCATATCTAATTTTTGTTAAAATAAAATTATACTAAACAATATTATACAATACAATATTATACTGTCCTGTATTATATTATATAGCCTTTCTTTCTATAGGCATACTCATGCAATGGAAACCACCTCTTGCTCTGGATAATTCTGATGAAGGCATGAGTATAATGGTGTTTTGAATACTACTAGGACTTTTGATTCCTCTTTCAAAATCCATTAATAATTCTTTTACCCCAACTACTTCAAAACCTTTATTCTTAAAGGCTTCTGTCGTTTTATCATTTCGGTCATAGCCAAGTACCACTCCTTCTTTTAAGGCAAGTACATTGCAGGAATCTGTCCATTGTTCTCTAGCGTTGTAAGGGAATTCATTATTGCCAGAGTAAATAAATTGTGCGCCATTTTTACAACCAAAATCTTCTCTACTTATATCATCTAAGAGTTGTTCTAAATCGTTAATAATGGTGGGGCTATTTTGTTTGGCTCTTTCAAATTTCCAAATAGTCACCGATTCTTTTTGTGTGCTTTTAAAATATTGACTTACTTGATTATTTTGTTTGTCTTGTAAGCCCTCTTTAGAGAAATTACCTAATATCACCCAAGTATCTTTTTTTACCTGCGTAAAAATGGTGTCAATATGCATGTAGTCTCTTTTTTTAGGAATTTTTACAATGCTTATTTTGTCGACCAATGCTTTACCAAATAAAATTTCTGTGAGTTGGATGGCCGCACTCATACTTGTTCTTTCGCTTACGCCAATAATTACATGTTGCGGGGATATCATCATAATGTCGCCTCCCTCAAGGGTTACTTTATCCTCATTCTCTTTTTCGTTTAAAAGTGCAATGGGATCCTTTTGCGAAAGTTCAATTACAAAGGAGCTACTGTTTTTAAATAAAGGATGATGATGAAATAAATATTTTGCAAATAAGGCTTCTCTTTTTCTAGCTAGTTTGGCGGGCTTGTTTAAAACCAAATGATCCTTAATGACAATACCAATATCTCTTGTAAAAATAAAATTAGGAATAGGAGGGAAGAGGAGTTCATTGTGACTATCTACTCCTGATAAAAATGTGGAAGCCAATGCGGCTGGACTATATTTTTTTAAATCTTCTTGTAATTGATGGCTGCATCCCTCAATGGCCGCCACCGCTGCAATAAGTTGATTTTTAATATCGCTATCCTTCAAAATACTCGCTAATAACCATTCTATTTCTAATACTTTTTCAGAGGCGTGAAAATGAGCATGACCTGGTTTGTAAAAGGCACGATCGTTTTTAGGGTCGTCAATAGCACTCATACCTGCTTTCATTTTTTCAGGGTCTAAGAAGTAGAGCAGGAGTTTAGTATAATAATCATATTCGTTTTCACGAATACTTTTTAAATGAACAATGTCTTCAAATAACCAATCCTGTGCTTTAGAGGGTATGACTTTTCCTAGGCCTTTGTCTGGGCTGTGCACCAGTAATCTTTTAAGCTCACCAATTTCTGAATGAACAGACAATATGTTTTGTTGCATAAGAAAATTATTAAAATAAATTTAACCCTTTTTATTTGCTTTCCAATATCAATAAATCGTTAAAGGCTATCTCATATTCTTTGTTCATAGACCTAATTAAAGCGTTTTTATCTTGATAGCTTTTCTCTATAACATGCATTTTGGCGGGGTCTGCATAAATAACAGGGTTGGCCATTTCTATTTCAATGGCTGCTTTTTCTGTATGTAATGTTTCTATATTATGCTCAATTTGGGCAATGACTTTTTGCAATTTTTGTATTTGCTTTTGTAATTCTTTGTCAATGGCTTGAGGTTTTACCTCTACTGGCATAGCTGCCTCTTGCTTAGCTTGCTTGCGCGTATCTTTAGAGCCAGTATTTTTAGTAGGCTCTGCTAATAGTGCTTTTTGTTTAGCCATTCTCTCTTTCCACTCTAACCATTCTTTATAATCGCCTTTGAATTCAATAATTTTTTCATCTTCAATTTCCCAAATTTTATTAGCAGTCTTTGATATAAAATAACGGTCGTGACTTACTAATATAATAGTACCATCGTATTTGGTAAGGGCTTCTGCTAATAATTCAACGGTGACCATGTCTAAGTGGTTGGTAGGTTCATCTAGCATTAAGAAATTGGCCTTACTAATAATAGTTTTAGTAAGTGCTACTCTTGCTTTTTCTCCTCCACTGAGTACTTTAATTTTTTTATCTATTTCATCACCTCCAAACAAGAAACAACCCAATAAGGCGCGCAGTTCTAATTCAGTATTCTTGGTGCCGCATTCTTGCACTTCTTTTAAAATAGTATTATTTAAATTCAATGATTCTAGTTGGTGTTGCGCATAAAAACTTTCTTCTACATTATGGCCCCAAACTCTTTCTCCATCGAATTTTTCCATACCTGCCACAATCCTAAGTAAGGTAGACTTCCCTTTTCCATTCGCACCAATCAATGCAATTTTATCGCCTCTTTCAATTTCTGCAAAGGCATTGTCTAAAATTTGAACATTAGGAAATGCTTTGCCAACCCCTTTTAAATCAACTAATACTTTGCCTGGTGTTTTATCTACCGCAAAATTAATTCTAATATTGGGTCTCTCAATTTTAACATCTTCAATGACATCCAATTTATCTAAACGCTTTTGAATAGACTGTGCCTGCGCCGCTTTAGAAGCCTTGGCTTTAAATCTTTCAATAAACTTTTCTTGTTGTTTAATATAATCTTGTTGGTTCTCAAAAGCGCGTTGTTGTATTTCTACTCTTTGTTCTTTTTCAATTTCATAATGCTCATAATCGCCCGTATAAAAATGTAGTTGTTGTTGATAAACCTCTACAATTTTATTGACCATTTTATTTAAGAAGTATTTATCGTGACTTACAATCACCACACTTCCTTTATAATGTAATAAATATTTTTCTAACCATTCAATACTTGGTAAGTCTAAGTGGTTAGTAGGCTCATCTAATAATAATACATCGGGTTGTTGTAAAATCATTTTAGCAAGTAGTACACGCATTCTCCAGCCACCACTAAATTCTTTATAAGGTCGTGATAAGTCTTTAATAGCAAAACCTAGTCCATGTAAAACTTCCTCTGCTTTATGGTTAATATTATAGCCATCTAATAAATCTATCTCATGTAAGGCATCGGTGTATTTAATGAGTAAATCATTGTCTTCTGAATTCGCTTCTAATTCTTTTCCTAATTGTTCTACTTCTTTTTCAAGCTCACGCACTCTTTCAAAAGCGCCCAGGGCTACTTCCGTAATTGATTCGTTGGTATCAAAACTTAATAAGTCTTGGTGTAAATAGCCAATGGTAGTATCTCTGCCTTTTTCGACAGTTCCTTTGCTAGGGGTTAATTGTCCTACCAAAATTTTTAATAAAGTAGACTTTCCCGTACCGTTGTATCCAATTAAACCAATGCGTTCGCCTGGTTGGATGGACCAATTAGCCTCACCCACAATAACTCTTGCCCCAAACTCAAATGTCACATTCTGTAAACCTATTAGCATATTTTTTCAATTCAGACCGCAAAGTTAGCAAGTTGGACAATCTAATTATGCATAAATTTGGAAAAAGATTCTATGAAGCCCTATTTCTTTATCCTTTTTGCCTTTTTTGTGATGGCTTGCGCTAGTCCTGAAGACCCTGCCATGGATAAGCAACTATGGGCCTTTAGCCCTCAAAATAACCAAGGAAGTTTTGATAAAGCCCTTCTGCCATTATTAAATAATTATCAAGAATTATTAAAAGGGGTATCGGCTGGTGATACTGCTTATATTTTTAACACTGCAAAAACCTTAATTCAATTAACCGATTCTTTCCCTGCGGCTGCCATCACATTTAAGGATAGTTTATTGCATGAACAGACGAAGCAATCACTCAATAATATCAATGCTGAATTACAAGGGCTAATGGCCGAGCAAAGTTTGCCTGCTTTAAATATGGCCACACATATGGTATCTATCCAATTTTTGAATTTATTAGCCACAGTAGGTTATCGTGAAAAGAATATTTATGTATTCAATGTACAGGATGAAAAACTAGAGGATGGACTCATTTGGTTTGGATGGAATAAAACAGCAGTTGATCCTTATCATCCAACTAGAAAAGGGGTAATAAGCGCACAACAGTTATTACAAGAATAAGGCTATTGGCTTGGTTTTTTCAGTTCAAAAATAATCACGGCATTCACCGTTAAAGTAGAGGTAATATAAATTTCTTGTCTACTGGTTCCATCTTTCACCACCATGAGTGCGGTATTGGGAGGCACCGTACCTAAATTATGTGCCACAATAATAATTTCATGACGGTTATTGTCTTTGTTGAAATTCACCTCAAAATGAGTAGCCTTGTAGCTTAGTCTTTTATTTTCTAGCAATAAAACTTTATTATCGAAAATCATAATGGTATCGTTATCAATGGTACCATTATCGTATAAGTCAATGCTAATGGAAGGGCTATTGACAATGACTTGTTTGACTAATTTATTTTCTCTGCCTACTAAAACCCAAGGCAGTATTTGACCGGAAGACTTAGTGGCGCTGGTATTTGAGCTAGCACTCGTTTCATTAATAGCAGCTGCTTTGGTATTCTCTTGTAAAGCATTCACTGCATTAGTTGTAGCAGCAGCTGTTTGAATAGGAGCATTTTGAATTGAAGGAGTTTGAATAGAACTTGCTTGTGTAAGGTTTGACTTCGTTGTTGAATTTAATTTTGTGTTAGAACTTGGCTTGGTTGTATTCGTTAATTTAGAAGTAGTAGCCTGATTG
>JBAXWU010000065.1:0-8393 GCA_037128235.1 Chitinophagia bacterium
TAAATTTCTAAGGCTTTTATGCCGGCTTCTTTAATAGAAGCAATTATTTCTGGCCAAACAGAAGCATGATACTCTTCATAAGCAGCCATTAATTTAGGATCATCTTTTAAATCTAGCGCCAAACAGTATCTTGTCATTTTGTTAAATATTAATTAGTATCATTTTAGTAATGTTATTAGCTTTTTAAAAAGTTGCCTTATTGTAATACATTATTTCGATTCATTAGACCCATACACAAAGGCTTCCATCACGCGCATCGATTGTATTGCATCTTCAGCAGTACAAGGGTTTTCACCTACACCATTTAAATAGCCCACTATTTTTTCAATAAAATTTTGTTGATTATGCTTAGGAGGGTCGAAATGTATTTGTTCTACCTTATCGCCTATTGTTAATGTAATAGTGTGTCCAAAAACAGGAAATGAAATTTTTCCCTTACTACCTATAATTTCAAAAACATCTGTCTCTTCTCCTTTCTCTACACAGAAGCACCAGTCTCCTTTAAATTGAATACCATTTTCTAATTCCATTTCACCGGTTACTGTATCTTCTGCTTTATACAAATTGGCTTTATTAAAAGCCCTTCCTTCATAGGATTTTGCTTTGCCGAAAAAATAAAATACAAGGTCTAATTGATGAGGTGCTAAATCATAAAAATAACCACCACCTGCTACACTAGGATCTATTCTCCAATTTTCAATAGGATCTAAAAGGCCGCTATCATACTTTAACATCTCAATACGAACAGCAGTAATAGTTCCAATGGCTTTAGTATCTATTAATTTTTTTACTTCTAAAAATAAAGGAAGCGCTCTTCTATAGTGGGCAATTACGAGGGGAACTCCTGTTTGTTTTGAATAAGCAGCCATACGTTCGCAGCCTGCCAGATCAAGCCCCATGGGCTTTTCTACATATACAGGTTTGCCTGCTTGCATAGCCGCTATAGCATAGGCTTCATGAAATTTAGGAGGTGTGGCTATATAAATTGCATCTACTTCAGGATGATGAATAAGTTCATTAGCGTCTGTAAAAAAATTCGGCACCTGATGTCTTTCAGCATACTGTTTTACTTTTTCAGCATCTCTGCGCATAACAGCCATTAGTTTCGAATGAGGTGCTTTGTTAAAAGCAGGTCCGCTTTTCACTTCTGTCACAGAGCCGCAACCAATCATACCCCAACGAATTGTTTTCATACGTATAATTTACACTATATTAATAGCCATTACTATTCATTTCTTATTTAAGATAAGTCTTAAACCAATTCAAATGACTATTATACCTGTGCACTAAATAAGAAGGAACGCGTATGCCATGATTTTGATTTGGATAAATAATTAACTGCGTTGGAATACCTTCTGACTTAAACGCTTGATACATTTGCTCCGCACCTACAACGGGTACATTGAAGTCGGCCTGACTTGCCATAAATAAAGTAGGCGTTTTTATTTCTTTTACTTTAAAGAAAGGATAAGAAACATCTAACCACTTTTTTAAATTATTCCAAGGCTTACCTAATTCAGGTTCGTACTGAGTAATGTACTGATCGGTTCCATAAAAAGAAAGCATTAAAGAACTACCCGCACCACTCACTGCTGCTTTAAACCTAGTGTCGGTAGCTATGGTATAATTGGTTAAAATACCTCCGTAGCTCCAGCCAGCAATGGCTAATTTGCTAGAATCGGCAATACCTTCTTTAATTAATTCATTCGTGATGCCAATGATATCTTTCACTTCTTTATTACCCCAATCGGCATATATAGCCTTGGTATAATTCGCACCGCGTCCACTACTGCCTCTATAATTTACAGCAGCTACTGCATAACCTGCTGCTGCATAAATTTGACGGGTCATATCAAATGAATATTCATCCTGTGCTACCGGACCTCCATGAATAAATAATATAAGAGGTAGTTTTTTGGCATTAGAATCGGGTAAGTATAAAATACCATTTACTTTATTTTTATCAGAAGCGATGGCTGAAATGCCTTTTACTACTACTTTTTTAAGCGGTGCTAAAAAGGCGTCTTGCAAATGCGTAATTTTTTGAAAACTATTATTGTTATTCGCAATATAGATTTCATTAGGGGTAGCTGTATTGCTAAATAATGCTACCATGGTTCCGTTTTCATTTATATCTAAGGCATTATATACGGCCATCTCAGTTGTCAAAGCTTTTACTTCGCCTGTGCTAGCATTTATTTGCATAATATTCTGCGCTCTATCATCTTCTACCAATGCATAAACAGATTTACTATCATTTGCCCAAACAATATTCTCTATGGAACGGTCTAAATTTTTAGTAAGAAGCTTAATGGCCTTGGTTTTAATATCTATTAATGCTAATTGTTGCAAGTCATACATATTATAAGCATCTTCCGAACTGGATTGCAAATAAGCAATCGATAAATTATCGGGACTAAATTTAGGGGAACGGTTTGATCCTTTATAAGTAGTAAGCTTAATAGGGTTTTGAGCAGCCCCTAATGCTAATAAAAAAATACTGGTATTGTCATTTTGGTCTGGGCTTGCACTTACATTACTTGCATAGGTAATCATTTTACCGTCCTTACTTATACTTAGATCAGACTCATTATAATTACCTCTAGTAAGCGTATCTAATTTTTTTGTAGCTAGTTCAAAACTATATAAATGTGTTTTTCTGTTATCTAAATAACCTTCATAGTCTGCTTTAAAGCGGTACCTGTCTATCTCGTAAGGTTTTCTATTTTTAGACTTAGCCGTATCTGCATAATTATAATCTTTAATGGTAAAGATTAAATGCTTACCGTCGTTGAACCATTGATAGGCGTTTAATTCTCCCTTTATATGTGTTACTTGAATAGGTTCTCCACCACGTCTGTCCATTAAATACAATTGAGACCCTTCTTCCTCTTCTTTACCAGCTGCTAAAAAAGAAATATACTTGCCATCAGGGCTCCAATTATAATTAGAGACTCCCTTGGTTTGTTCTGTAAGTGTAAGGGTTTCTTTGCCATCTGCAGTTATCATGTATAGCTTACTTGAAAATTTATCCTTGGCAGAATCTATTTTGGAAACACTGTATAAAACCCAATTACCTTCTGGAGAAATTTTTGGATTGGAAATGGTGGACATTCTATAAATATCATTAGGTCCAATATTTCGAAGACCTGTATTTTGCGCGTCAGCAGAAAACACGAGCACCGTGTTTAATAAAAAACTAAGTCCTGCTATTTGTATAACTTTTCTCATAGTATTATTTTAATTTTCAAAACCTACAAAATTCCAATTAGCCTTTCTACATGCTTCATTAAAAGCGGCAATTTCGCCTGCTAATAAAGCTTGCTTTTGTGCTTCATATTTTTTCCATTCAGCATGTAATTCTTCATAACGTTTTTGTTGTCCTTTAGTAACATAAGGAGTATTGCCTGACTCTATTTCTCCTTTTACAAAAACAATATTGGCACTTAATTTATTGACGAAATTGATCACGTCGTCATTGGTTTGTGCTTTAGATTGGATAAGCTGCTCCTCCCAATCTTTAATAGTTTTAACAATGGCTTTTGCTTTAGCAGCTAATGAATCTAGCGTAGAAACTCCTTCAGCGCGATTTATAAACTGATTTAATTGATCTTGAATTTTTCGCATCTGCACCACCGATACATGAATGGCTTCAATATCATCGGATGTAAGTTTAGATAAAGCATCTTGCATAGCGTATTCACTAGCTGTATTGCTAAGCCTTGGATCGGCCAATACTTCAAATGCCGTTGATGCTGCTATTCCATTAATAGTTAATCTGGCTTCATATTTACCAGGTACTACCGTTCTGCCTCCCATACTTCCTTCAATGATAACATTTTCAATACTCGGTAAATTATTTTGTCTTAGATCCCAAACAAAACGGTTCAGGCCAGAACGAATTTCTATTTTGGGATCGGCTTCTAATTGATTATTACTGGTATTGCCTTTTGGCTTTTCCATATAATAAGTTCTCAGAATTTTTTGATTGGCATCAAGTATTTCAATGGTGGCCGATTTTACAGAATCCTTGTTTTGAATATGATAATAAATAACGGCGCCAGTAGCTGGATTGACTGCAGTGGTATTTATTTGTAGCGGGTCTTCGTCTTCTGTAAATTGTCTATCTAATGAGCTTCCACCATTAACACGTATAATATTGTTTATTGGAAGTAAGGCTGTTGCAGTTTTAATGCTTGCTGCATTTTTACGAATTGCTGTTAAATCATCTAATACCCAGAAGGCGCGTCCTTGGGTAGAAGCTAGTAAATGATTTTGATGCAATTTTAAATCGGTGATGGGTGTAATAGGAAAATTTAATTGTAATTGTTTCCAAGCCTTGCCTCCATTGTAAGAAATATAAAAACCTGTTTCAGTGCCTGCATATAATAAATCTTTTACTTCATTGTCCTCTCTTACTACGCGTGCATAGGCTCCATAAGGAATACCCTCAGTAATTTTAACCCAAGTTTTACCGTAATCAGTGGTCTTATATATAAGTGGTGTGAAATCGTTAAACTTATATTTATTCACGGCAATGTAGGCAGTGGCTTTATCAAAGGGAGAAACTTCAATGGCATTCACCAGTGTTCCTTTCACACCTTCTGGTGTAATATTATTCCATGTAGCACCGCCATCCTTGGTAATATGCACTAGTCCATCATCACTTCCTGTATAAAATACTCCTTTTTCAAGTGGTGATTCTATTACATAACTAATAGTGCAATAATTTTCTCCACCTGCACCTTCATTGGTATAAGGCGTTCCGCTCATACCCATTTTACTGGTGTCATGTGTAGTTAAATCGGGAGAGATGGCTGTCCATGATTTTCCCATGTCGGTGGTTTTAAATAAAACATTACCTGCATGATAAAAAACACCAGGCTCATGAATAGAATGAATAATGGGTGCATTCCAGTTGAATCGATAATTCATATCCTTTGGTTGTAAGGACTGATATTGCACTGGATATTCCATCACACCTACTTGCTCATTGGTTTTAGTATCTAATAAACTTATGGTTCCTTGATAACTTCCACCCATTACATATCTTGGATTATTAGGATCAAAGGCTAAGAAGGCCGACTCACCCCCTGCACTATAGGACCAATCGCGTTCTGTGATACCCCAAGAAGTAGTTTGACTTGCTATTTTTACTGAAGTATTATCTTGTTGTCCTCCGTAAAGATTATAAGGAAATACATTATCTGCATTCACTCTGTAAAATTGTGCAGTAGGTTGATTGTTTTGTGATGACCAAGAAGCACCACCGTTAAAAGATATTGCCGCACCGCCATCATTAGAGATAATTAAATTTTTATTATTGTTAGGGTTAATCCATAACTGATGATAGTCACCATGGGGCGCTCTAAAAGATTGCCAAGTTTTTCCACCATCCGTTGATTTTATTGCTGGTGAATTTAAAACGTAGACTGTGTTTTCATCCACCGGATCTGCAAAGGCTTCTACATAATACCAAGCGCGTTGCACTAAGCGGTGGTCCTTGCTTATTCTATTCCAATTTTTTCCAGCGTTGTCTGATACAAATAAACCTCCTTGCTCTTTTTGAGAATCACTCTCTACTACTAAATATATTTTATTAGAATTTGCTTTAGAAACAGAAACGCTCATTTTTCCTAATTCCTTCGGAAGACCTGTTTGAATTTTTTCCCAAGTATCTCCTCCATCCATACTCTTATATAAACCACTTCCTTTTCCACCACTTCTCATTTCCCAAGGCGTTCTACGATAATCCCACATAGCTGCATATAAAATTCTAGGATTATTCATATCCATACTTAAATCCACACAACCTGTATTATCATCTACATATAAAGTTTTGTTCCAAGTTTTTCCACCATCTGCCGATTTATAAACACCTCTATCAGTACTTGCACCATGAATGGCCCCTTGGGCACCAATGTATACTAAGTCTGCATTTTTAGGATGAATACGAATAGAAGAAACTTGACGCGTTAATTCAAGTCCCATATTTTTCCAAGTCTTACCTGCATCTGTTGACTTATAAATACCATCTCCATAAGAACTCATCACCCCTCTGGGTGCGTGTTCTCCCATACCCACATACACTACATTAATATCTGATTCAGCAACAGCTACTGCACCCACCGATCCTGTTTTAAAAAACCCATCTGAAATATTATTCCAACTAATACCTGCATCTTCTGTTTTCCAAACACCACCACCAGTGGTACCCATATAATATACTAACGGATTTCCAGCAACTCCTGTTGAAGTAACCGAACGACCGCCGCGCATAGGACCCACATTTCTCCATAATAAAGGTTTGTAATAACTAGTTTCATTAACTGGTTTTGCAGTTTCAATTTTTATGGCTTCTGTTTTCTTTTGTGCTAAAATGAATAAGGGCAAGCATAAAAGAAATGAAATGCGCAAAATACTGTTTCTCATAGGATAAATTTTAGGATACTGTTTAATAGGAATTGTAAGGATTAAATTTAATAAAAAAAAGCGAGCCTGTCAAAGAGAAAGCTGCTTATTTTACTTTTCTTTAGAATTGCACTAACTTTAACTTCATAGCAAATTGAGTATCATGGAAACCATTGAAATATCAGGTGTCTTGGGATTAACAGCCCTTGTCTTATTAACCTTAAATATACTCATGGGCATTATGTTAAGCACGGCTTATAAGCAATCGGCTTATTGGAAAAAGCTACCAGCAAAAATTAAAACTTTCAAAATAATTGATATACATAATTATACCGCTTATTTTGCTTTAGTGATTGTATTTTTACATTTTATCATTATTCCACTAGATCCTAGTTCAAAATTTAGTTTCAAGCATTTACTCTATCCGCTAACAGCACCGCATCAGCCCATCTTTGTGTTATTGGGTAGTATTTCATTTCTTGCCTTATTAGTAGTAATTATTACTACACAAAAAATTGTCAAAAAAAAATTAGGCACCACTACTTGGAGAAATATTCATGTCATATCTTATATTACCGGATTTGTATTTATTGTGCATGGTCTTGTCATGGACCCATTATTAAAAGACAGGCCCATTGACTTCTTTGATCCTGAAAAATTATTAGTAGAAGCCTGTGCTTTACTATTAATAACTGCCTTTGTATTTAGATATAAATATAAAATGGCTAAATAATAAAGTGGCCTTAATTATGAAAAAAAATAGTTTACTTATTATATTTAGCCTTTGCTGTTTTGTGTTTCTTAGTAAAAAGACAGAGGCACAAATTTTAAATACAGACAGAACTAAAAGTCTAGACTCTTCTGAAAATGTGCAAAGCAAAATTGCTGTTTCCATTGCAACAGACCAACAAAAAAAGAGTTTAGTAGATATATTTTATACGGGTGACTTTACTTTTATTAAAAAAAATAATTCAACTACCTTTTATTCCAAAATTGATAAAGTAACCAATGGTGGTCAGTCCATTCAAGATATAGGTACCTTTCAATTAAAAAATAATAGAATTCTAAATAATAAATTACACCTTGAAACTTTTATTCAATATCAATGGGATGGGGCACTTGGAATGGAATACAGAAACTTAGCTGGATTGAATTTGATTCATTATTTTAAAAATACGCAAACTGAAGATTTCTTTTGGGGCGGTGGAATTTTTTTAGAAAACGAAAGGTGGAACTGGTCTGCAGTAAATGATCCAGCACTAACAAATACAAAACCGGTTATTATTTCACATCCGAAATTAAATTTAACTGCGAAGTATTCTGTAATCAACCCTGTAAATAATTTCGAATTTATCATTAGAGTATTTAATCAATCAGGTTTTTATCAAAATAATTTTAGCAATAGGACTTCTGTTTTTAATCAAATACAATTACCTATTAGTAAAAAATTATCAACCTCTTTTAATATTGACTTCTTATATGATACTGCGCCCATTGTGCCTATAGATCATTTTCATTACAATTATTACCAAACACTATCTTATAGTTTTTAAAATTACCAGCTTAATTATAGTTAACTTTAAGCAGCATTTAAAAATCGTCTCATGGCCTTTACAAGTTGGTCTAGTATCTATTTAGTGATTTTGTTTCTAGCATCCACTATTGCAATTTGGGTGAGTGGTATTAAATTGACAAAAGCCATTGACGCTATTACCACTCATTTTGGATTAGGTGAAGCTTTTGGAGGCATGGTTTTTTTAGCCATCATTACTAATCTTCCAGAAATTGCTATTACAACAGTTGCAGCCTATCATAGAGATTATGATATTGCCATTAGCAATATACTTGGAGGTATTGCCATTCAAACGGTGGTACTTGTTTTAATTGATATTTTTGGTGTCGGTAGGTCGGCCCCCCTAACTCAAAAAGGACATTCTAAAGTTTTAATTTTAGAGGGTGTGGCTTTAATTTTTATTTTAAGT
>JBAXWU010000066.1:0-8074 GCA_037128235.1 Chitinophagia bacterium
TTTACCAAAAGAGCGGAGAACCTTACCTATGATGACTATGCTGCCTTAACTTTTAAAATGCATATTGAATAAAATGGCTTTAAAAATAATTATAACAGCACTCGTGCATCCTTTTTTATTGGATACTTTTAAAGAAAAAGGGTATACTATTCAATACGAACCCACCATTAGCTATGAAGCCTTAAGGGATTGTATTGATACAGCGAATGGATTAATTGTAACGACACGTTTAAAAATAGATGCTGCTATTTTAGCAAAAGCGAATCAACTTAAATGGATTGGTCGAATAGGAAGTGGAATGGAATTAATTGATACTGAATTTGCAGCCACTAAAAACATACTATGTGTAAGTAGTCCTGAGGGAAACAGAACCACAGTAGCAGAACATACTCTTGGTTTATTATTAAGTTTAATGAACCGTATTCATAGTGCTTATAAAGAAGTGAGCGAAGGAAAGTGGATTCGTGATGCCAATAGAGCAGATGAGCTTACAGGGAAAACAGTGGGTATTATTGGGCTAGGTAATACAGGAGCTGCTTTTGCAAAAGTATTGTCTGGATTTGATGTAGAAATTTTAGCACACGATATTTATAAAACAGGATTTGAGACAGCGCAAATAAAAGCGGCCACACTTAAAATGATTCAAGAAAAGGCCGATGTTATTAGCTTGCATTTGCCTCTTAGTACCCTCACGCATTATTATGCCAATGAAGCCTTTTTTGAGGGCCTTCAAAAGAAGCCTTATTTTATAAGTACTTGTAGAGGGGCTGTTACCGATGTCAACGCTTTGTTAAAAGCATTCCAAAATCAGCAAATTAGAGGGGCTGGAATTGATGTGCTAGAAAAGGAGCCCATTAGCCTTCATACAGCGCAAGAAAGGGCTGTTTTAGAAGCACTTATGATCTATCCTAATTTCATACTAACCCCCCATATTGCAGGCTATAGCCACGAAGCCTACTATAAAATGTCTAAAGTTCTATTGGAAAAATTAGGTATCATTTAAGCAAACTTTTATATCTTTGTAATATGCAACGCTTCATTTATGTGGCGTTGTATTTTTTTTATAACTAAACTAAGCATATGAGCGACACTACAGTATATGTCACCCAAGATACTTTTGATAAAATGCGTGAGCAATTACAAAAGATGAAGTCGGTAGAGCGTCCGGCTGCTTCAAGAGCTATTGGAGAAGCTAGAGAAAAAGGGGACTTAAAAGAAAATGCTGAATACGATTCTGCTAAAGAAGCGCAAGGAATGCTGGAAGCGAAAATCAAACAATTGGAAGCGGCTATTTCCAATGCTAAAATAGTAGATACAAGTACCATTGATACAAGTAAGGTAACTATTTTAACGAAGGTTACTATTACCAATCAGGCTACTAAAAAAACAATGACTTATCAATTGGTAGGAGAAAAAGAAGCCGATTTAAAAGCTGGTAAAATTTCTGCTTCTTCACCTATTGGAAAAGGATTAATTGGTAAAAAAGTAGGAGAGCTAGCAGAAATTCAAGCGCCCAATGGGGTGATGAAATTTGTAGTAGATAATATTACCGTATAAATTAGCATCAAAATAAATAAAAGCCATGACTCTTTTTTCTAAAATTATCAATGGCGATATTCCTTCTTATACAATTGCGCAGTCAGAAAAGTTTTATGCTTTTTTAGATATCTTTCCTTTGCAAAAAGGACATACCTTAATAGTACCTAAAATAGAAGTAGATAAAATATTTGAAGTACCAGATGCGTATTTAAGTGAATTATTAATATTCGCCAAACCCATTGCAGCGGCCATTGAAAAAAGTTTTTCTTGTAATAGAGTAGCTATAGTTACGGTAGGTTTAGAAGTGCCTCATGCCCATTTACATTTAATACCCATTAATACAGCTACTGATATTGAATTTTCTCAACCCAAGCTTTCTTTAAGTACAGAAGAATTTAAAGCCATTCAAGCATTAATTATAAGTAAATTATAATTAGGGGTTACTTTTTTAGTCGCTCCGGATTTTTAGTCAGAAAGGCCTCCCAGCTATTGGCCTTTTTAGAAGACTTTTTTCCTTTTACAATTTTTGCTGCAGGTAGTAGTAAGCCGCTAATTTGATAATGATGACAAAGGGCAACGCCTAGGGCATCGGTGGCATCATAGTATTTAGGCTGTTTTTTGATAGTTAAAATACGCTCCAGCATTTTCCAAATCATTTCTTTATCGGCATTACCGTTTCCCGTAATAGATTGCTTTACTTTTTTGGGTGCATATTCAGTCACGGGAATTTTAAAATGCATGGCAGCTGCAATGGCCACACCTTGTGCACGGCCTAACTTTAACATACTTTGTATATTCTTGCCAAAAAAAGGAGCTTCAATGGCAAAATGGGTGGGCTGATAAGTTTCAATTAATTCAATGATTCTAGCATGTATCATTTGAAGCCTTGCATAAATGTTTTTTTCCTTGGTCATTTTTAAAACATCCATCATGACTAGGGTAGGCTTAGGCCCTCCTTTTAAAATCGCATACCCAAGAATTTGGGTACCTGGATCAATTCCTAAAATAATGGGTGTTTTTGACATGCACAATAAAGTTACATATATCATAGCAAATTCCGAACTTTGGGGCAATGAATAAAGAGCGCTTCAAAAAAATTAGAACTACCCTTAATAATTCTATTGGATTTATTTTGTTCCTTATATGCGCAGTGGCTATTTATAATAAAGTTGCTTCTAATAATAACCTAAATCAATTTGGAGATCAAATCAAGCAACAATTTTATAGCATTGGCTTTTTTCAGTGGGCTGTCTTAGTCATTTTATTTATTTTAAATTATTTAATGGAATCTATTAAATGGAAGCTAGTGTTAGCGGAACTAAGTCCTATATCCATTTTAAAATCGTTTAAATCTGTTCTAGTAGGGCAAGCTTTCGCCTTTTTTACTCCTGTTAGGACCGGCGATTATGTGGGTAGAATTTTATTCTTAGCGCCAGGCAATAAATTAAAAGGACTGGCCCAAATGGCTTGGTCCTCTTATGCGCAGTTATTAATTACTTTATTTTTCGGAAGTATTGGTCTATTTTATAATCTGCCTTTTTTACCTTGGTTAAAGTGGTTAGGGCCTTTTATGGTAGTAGCTGCCTTGTTCATTTATTTTCATCCTGGCAATTTTACAGGCTGGTTAAAAAAATTAAGCCTACTACAAATAAAAAATTCGTTGAAGGGGCAGTTGGTCTTGTTTTCATTTTTAAAATATTGCATTTTTGTATTACAATACACATGGGTGGTTGCAATTTTCAATATACCCATTGGCATGATTGACCTTTGGGTGGCCTTATCGGTCTTGTTTTTTTGTTTAAGTCTTATTCCTGCTATAGCCTTAACCGATTTAGTTATTAGAGGGCAGCTCATCATTTTATTATTAAGTCCTTTTTATGACAATAGCCTAATGCTTATTTGCGTTAGTACCATCATTTGGGGGGTTAATTTTTTATTACCTGCTATAATAGGTTCGGTTCTCTTATTAAATTTCAGGATAAAGCAATAATTTTGCATTGTACCCCCAACAAAGTAATTAAGCCACATGCATTTTCTATTTTTTTTCTTCTCTTTTTTCTTTTTTTCGCCAAGCAATGAGAAAGGCTTGTGTAATTTAAATAATACTGCATTTTATGCAGGCGAGAAAATTAGTTATACTATTTATTATAATGTCATTGGACTATATGTGAATGCGGGCAAAACCGATTTTACGGTGCAGTCCACTAGCTTCAATGACAATGATGCTTTTACTTTTACCGCTGTTGGAAAGTCTAACTCAAAATATGATTGGATATTCAAAGTAAGGGATAAGTATGAATCGGTGGTGGATGCTAAAACCTTACTGCCTTATCAATTTACACGTCAAATTAATGAAGGTTCTTTTCATAAGAAGGAATTAGTGAAGTTTAATCAGAAAGCTAGAACAGCTAGTACTGAAGAGGAAGTATATAAAACATCGGAATGCACTTTTGATGTAGTAAGTGCTATCTATGCTGCTAGGAATTTTAATTATTCAAATTTGATCATCAATGATAAAATTTATCTTAATTTTTTCCTTGATAAAAGTTTATATCCTTCCTACTTTAAGTATTTAGGTAGAGAAGTGATTACCACTAAGTATGGAAAATTTAAAGTCATTAAATTAGCCCCCTTATTATTAAAGGGCAGTATGTTTGAAGGGGGTGAAAAAATGACCATTTGGGTTACAGACGATGAGAATCATATACCCGTTCGTATTGAAACGCCCATTGTGGTGGGAACTATTAAAGTAGATATGGTGGGCTATGAAAATATTAGATACCCCTTGAGTTCTTTAATAGAGCTGGTGAATAAGTAGAGATAATAAATAGTGATAATAAATAGTGATAGTAAATAGAGATAATATTTAGACTGAATTAGTAAACTATTTCTTTTAAACTAAAACTAGCCCCGGCTCTTATTCCTTTTTCGGTAGCTACTAAACGGCAGCATTCATTTACTGCGTCGTGTTCAAAAAATAAAATATAATTTTCCTTAAGAGCGGTAGTCAAAAATTTTTCTTTTTCTTCTAAAGTAATTAGTGGTTGCATATCGTAACCCATTACATAGGGTAGGGGTATATGGCCTATGGAAGGTAGTAGGTCTGCCATATACACAATAGTTTCATTGCCCATTTTAATTTTTGGAAGTAGCATAGCTTCAGTATGTCCATGCACTACTAGGCAGCTAATGCTTTCGGTAAATTTAATTTCCTGTAGACTAGTATTACTTTGAAAAGAAGGCAGTGTTATTAATTTTAGCTGACCACTTTCCTTAATGGGCATAATATTTTCTGTCAAAAAAGAGGCTTTTTCTCTTCTATTCGGATGAAGGGCTAAATTCCAATGAGGCTCACTTACCCAATAAGTAGCATTCGGAAAAGTAGTGACTAGTTTATCATTTACTTTTGAAATAGCGCCACCCACATGATCAAAATGTAAATGCGTTAGCAATACATCGGTGATATCCTCAATAGCTATATTTATTTTTTGAAGCGCATCAGGTAAAGTAACTGTTTCATGAGGCTGGTAATGACTAAAAAATTTGGCATCTTGTTTATTACCCATACCAGTATCTATTAATATTATACGGCCTGCTTCTTTAATAACTAAGCAGCGCAGCGCCCAGGTACATAAATTATTTTCATCTGCCGGATTGGTTTTATTCCAAATAGATTTTGGTACTACACCAAACATAGCCCCGCCATCTAATTTAAATTTACCCGTCTCTACACTAAATGCCTGCATGTCCTTTTAATTTTGAAGTGCGGTATAATAAGACTAGCCCGATGATAAAAAATATAGTTAAGGCCAATACCGAATTTCTTTGTGAGCCCGTAATTTCATTAATGAAGCCAAAACTAAACATACCTATTACAATGGCAATTTTTTCAGTAACGTCAAAGAAGCTAAAATAACTAGTGGTATCATGTGTCTCTGGCATTAATTTGGAATAAGTACTTCTACTTACCGATTGAATGCCTCCCATTACAAAGCCCACTACCACGGCTAGGGTATAAAAAGGAATTATCGCGTTTCTTGGTAAGTAATAACCCATGATACAGCCCCCAATCCAAATAACAATGGCCATCATAATGGTATTGAAATTACCCCATTTACTAGCCAGCTTTGCCATTATATGCGCACCTGGTATGGCTACAATTTGAATAATTAATATGGCTAGTATTAAATTAGTAGTAGGAATATTTAACTCACTTTTTCCATAAAGGGTAGCTGCCAGCATAATGGTTTGTACACCCATATTATAGAAGAAAAAAGAAAGCAGAAACCTTTTAAGTACAGGTAGTGTTTTTAATTCTATCCATACTTTATGCAACTCTTTGTATCCTTGGGTGATTAAGTTTTTTGTATGTGTACCTTTCGCACCTTTACCTTCTGGAAGTCTTGAAATAGACAACCATCCAAAAACTATCCACCATATACCTACTAGTAAAAATGAAATTTGAGATGCCTTGCCCACTGTAATACCAAATAGTTCAGGCTTCAATACAAAGACAAAACAAATAAGTTGTAAGAGTACCGATCCAATATAGCCCATCATAAAGCCTTTAGCACTAATGCGGTCGCGGTCTTCGGGGGCTGCAATTTCTGGTAAATAAGAATTATAAAAAACTAAACTGGCCCAGAAACCCACACAGGCTATAATGACTGAAAATAAACCACCCATAATATGATTGCTGTCAAAAAAGTATAAAGAAGCGCAGGCTAAACTACCCATGGTACAAAAGAAACGAAGGAATTGTTTTTTATTGCCTCTATAATCGGCAATGGAAGAAAGTATAGGAGAGAGAATGGCTACAATTACAAAAGCAATACCTAATACATAATTATAGAGTGCAGTATTAGAAAATTCGTAAGGGCCTATTTTAATTTTATCAATAAGGGTATTTTCATTGCCATCACCAGTGACTGCTTCGTAATAAGCTGGGAATATAGTTGAAGTAATAACAAGGTTATATACACTATTGGCCCAGTCGTACATGGCCCAACCGTTCACTACTTTTTTAGAAGCTGTTTGCATAAGCAATTGTTTAGTATTTTAAAAATACTAATAATTGTGCAACTCTCCTATAGGGACTCATTAGTTAAGATAGTGGGTGTATAATAGCCCTAAAATGCTCAGGCCTAATACAATACGGTACCAGCCAAAAGGGGCAAATCCTTTCTTTTGTACAATGCGCATAAAGAATTGCACGCTTAATAGGGCCACCACAAATGCCACCACTGCACCCACTAATAGTAATAGGAGATTCTCCTTTCCAAAAACTTCCGGATTAGATTTATAAACATCTAAGGTACTTTTTGCAGAAGCAGCCAACATAGTAGGCACTGCTAAGAAAAAAGAAAATTCTAAAGCTGTTTTTTTATTTAATTGTTGACTCATACCACCAATAATGGTAGCAGCACTTCTGCTCAGTCCAGGAAATAATATAGATAATACTTGAAAGCAACCAATGATAAAAGATTTTTTATAGGTAACATCTTCTTGATCGGAGCTTTGATCTGAGGCTTGGCTTTTGGAAGCGGCTGCTTTTTCAAAAAATTTATCAATAAAAAGTAGTAGAACACCACCTGCTACCATCACAATAGCAATTGACCATAAATTACCTAAAGCAGCATCAATATATTTTTTCAAGACAGCGCCAAATATTAAAGCAGGGATAACGGCAATCATTAATTTAATATAGAAGCTATAATGTTTAAAATCAAAAAACTTTTTTCTGTAGATAACGACTACCGATGCAATGGCTGCTAATTGAATCACAATTTCAAATAAGTCCACAAAGGGAGTACTTGTAATGCCTAAAAAAGGATTCGCAAATTTCATATGGGCCGTACTGGATACGGGTAAGAATTCGGTAATGCCTTCAATAATGGCTATAATAATGGATTGAAAAATATTCATTATTATGATTTTTTGAAAATTGCATATATCTCTACAACAAAACCTGCAATGACCACAATAGGAGCTAGGGTAATACGTCTAAAGCTATACACTTCTGATGTATCAAATACATTGGGGTCGGCACTTTTACCGCCAGACATTAAGAACATGCCTAGCACAATTAAGGCTGCTCCGATAAGCATCCATGTATAGTTAGATTTTCCAAAAAAATCGAGTGATTTAGTTTTTTCTTTCTGGCTCATGGTTTCAAGTTTTATTTTGAATAAATTTTTTGTAAAAGTTTGGGTATAATTAATATAATTCGTCCAATTTCATTTTTAAATATTTCAAAACGCTGCGGTAAGTACTCAATACCGAAATGCCCACACCTAGTAGAATAAGGCCTCCAAATAAAATTAAACTATTGCTAATGCCTTGCAACATGCCTATTTGAGGAAACTGCGTGGTGGCCCATTCAATTAATCCAAATAAAAGAAAGATGGCTACAAAAGCGCTAATCAAACCATTTAATAAAGCGCGAATTAATAAAGGCTTAGAAATAAAATTACGTGTAGCACCCACCATTTGCATGGTCTTAATTAAAAAACGATTACTATACATTGCTAATCGA
>JBAXWU010000067.1:0-8034 GCA_037128235.1 Chitinophagia bacterium
AATTCTAGTATTATTAGCAAACCTAATTTTGTTCAAATAAATTAAGTTTTTTAGCATAAACAACCCATTTTAATTCAACCTTTCGTATTTATTTTTGTTATATAAAATATGGTTCAAGCGTATAATTTTTTAGCAAGCTGGCAGCTTTTCCCGGAAAAAAGTGAATTCCAGTATCAAATAGTTCCTAAATCGGGTAACTATAAAATTGAAAGCGTTCAAAATGGCCATGCCCTTAACTTTAGTCATAATTGGGTGAATATTGAAAACGAGGCTTTTTATGCCCAATACAGCGTTATACCCAATGGAATGGCTCAGGCCTTTGAAAACCCATTATTAGGAAATGAAGTGATTGCCGAAATAAATAATGGCTCTTGCTTAACCGTTCAATTTAATAAAGACAATAAAGAAGTACTTAAGGTTGTGCATGAAATTCTAGCCAACGGTTTTTTAAAAGTATCGCAGTATGGTTTTAAAGAAAATGGAGAAGCTTTCAAAAATATTGAAATTTACCATAAACAATTAAGCGTTCTACCTTATGCTTCTTCTGCTGGTAGTGTGGCTATTCGTCCTACCAAAGAAGGTGTTATTAAACATAAAGCTTTATCTGCCATGGAGGATCAAACCAATATGCAGCTAAATCAAATTAAAGAACAAATTGAATTACTAGCAAGACAAGCGCAGGAAATTAAAAAGCGCAAGGAATTGAGTTTAATGATTTACGAAGCTAAAATTACTTTCAAACCGCAGATAGGTCAAATTTATCATGTGTATGAAAAAACAGACGGCTCACATGTACTTTCTTTAGTGGCACCTAGTGAATGGGGTGGTGGCTCTGGACCCTTTGCCGGATTTGTGGCTACTGTGAAATTATTAGCCGACCATACTTGGGTTGAAGTATAATAATAATTTAGATACTTTATCTAAAACCCATACTTACTTAAAAGAGCAGTCACCTTTTTCTCTACCTCATTATCTTTTACTACTGCTGGCGCATGATGCTTTTTAATAGTAGCATCAAAAATAATTGGCCCCTTGCATCCCCAATGTTTATTATTTGTATAGCTATCTACCCCTTCCATATCTTTTGAAGGATTAGTTCTTGTAAATGCAGCCCAAATAAAATTATTAAAATCTGCTGCCATCCAAGTAGCGTCTTCAGTAATTATTATCATAGCAACGCCCTCCTTTTCTAATAAGCTTTCACCTAGCCCCTTTAATTTTTCTTGAATAGATAAGATAGATGTAGTTTCAGTATTTACAGTATTCACTGCATTCACCGCAATTACACCCGGCATAATTAATTGCGCATTAGCATTTAGTGCTGTAATTTTTTCAGGAATTGAGGTAGCTAATTTTCTTCGAACATCACCATAAGCAGCTAGTACTAGTTTAGATCCACTGTTTAAACCATCGCCAGAATAATCCAAGGTATCCATGGTGGTATGGGTATAAAAATGCAAGTCATTTGAAAAGTCCATTCTACTCAACATATACTCAAAAAACTCAGGTACATTATTTACATCAAGTTTATTCGTTGTAGATTTAGTTCCACTTATACCAGTTGTTTGATTATCTTCTGCATTATTATCTTTTAATTCAATCCCTTTTACTTTTTTCGCTTCTGCAGTTATCCAAACAAATTTGGCTAAACTTAATTGCCCAGTTCCTAAAATATGATTGGCAATAGTTAAAATTTCTGCAGGTTTTTTATTTTCTAAAAACGGCGTATACCTTTCACTACCTATAGCAAGTAATAAGGGATGCACTCCTGCTGCATCTACTGCATGCACTTCTTTTAATCCTGGTATTTCATTAGACACAGCCGAGCCCGTAATATGATGAATGAGTTGACCAAAACTTGTATCTTCTTGAGGAGGTCTTCCTACCACCGTGAATGCCCAGATGGCATTTTTTCTGGCATACACTTTATGCACTTTCATTACAGGGAAAGGATGTTGTAAACTATAATACCCTAAATGATCTCCAAAAGGACCTTCTGGTTTATTCTCTCCAGGAAATACTTCTCCGGTAATTACAAAATCGGCGTCGGTACTTACGCAAAAACCATCTATATAGGTATAGCCAAATCTTCTTCCTGCAAGCACTCCTGCAAAATTCATTTCACTCATGCCTTCAGGAAGCGGCATGACTGCAGCCACACTATGAGCAGGCGGACCACCCACAAAACAACTTACTTTTAATGGAAGACCTTTATTATTGGCCTTGGTTTGATGCACACCAATGCCTCTATGTAATTGATAATGCAAACCAATTTCTTTATTTAAAATATAATCGTTTCCATTTAATTGTATACGGTACATTCCTAAATTAGCAGTTCCAATGCCTGGCTTGTCGGCATCTTCTGTATATACTTGTGGAAGTGTTACAAAGGCACCCCCATCCATGGGCCAATGATGTATGAGTGGTAAATCGCTAATATTTATTTCTTCAAACAAAACTGGTTTTGAAATTGGATTTTTATTAGGAAGTGCATTAATAGCAGCCGGCAATGCAGCTAAAGATTTTAAAGGATTCTGAATAGCAGCCAATGGATTAATTTTTATATCAATCAATTGCTTTACGGAAGGAAGTGTATCTCTAAAAATAAATTCACTTCTTTCTAGTGTACCAAAAATATTGGAAGCTGCCCTAAACTTAGAGCCCTTCACTTTTTCAAATAAAATAGCAGGGCCTTTTTGTTCAAAAATGCGCAAATGAATGGCCGCCATTTCTAAATAAGGGTCTACCTCTTCTTTGATGCGTAAAAGCTGACCCGTACGCTCTAAATCCAATAAACAAGCCTCCAAACTAGAATAAGCCATTTCTTATATTTGAGATGCAAAAATAACTTAAATTCGCCTATGACTCGTTTAAGTGTGAACATAAATAAGATAGCCACTTTAAGAAATAGCCGTGGCGGGGATAATCCTAATTTAGTAAAGGTAGCAAGGGATTGCGAGCGTTTTGGGGCTGAGGGCATTACCGTGCACCCGAGACCCGATGAAAGGCATATTCGCTACCAAGATGTTTATGATTTAAGCAAAATTTTGACCACAGAGTTTAACATTGAAGGCAATCCTAAAGAAACCAAGTTTGTAGAATTGGTTTTAGCCAACAAACCGCAGCAAGTTACCTTGGTACCCGATACATTGGGTCAATTAACTAGCGACCATGGTTGGGACACTATTACAGAACAAAATTATTTAAAAGAAATCATTGGGGTATTTAAAAATGCAGGTATACGCGTATCTATTTTTGTAGACCCCTCTGAAAAAATGATTGAAGCTGCTGCTACTACTGGAACCGACCACATAGAATTATACACTGAAATGTATGCAAAGCAATTTGCTGCCGGAAATAAAGAAAAAGCCATTGCCCCCTATATGAGTGCAGCAGCGCTTGCAAAAAAATTAGGACTTGGTATTAATGCAGGCCACGATTTAGACAGATTCAACTTACCTTACTTAATACAATTTATTCCAAGTATTGATGAAGTAAGTATTGGCCATGCTTTAATTAGCGATGCCATCTATTTAGGTTTAGAAAACACGATTCAATTGTATAAAAGAGCGCTTGAAAATCATTCATTGTAATTCCTAGTAATTATATAAATTCCTTTTATAAAAAAATAATCAATATTCTTACTAAATAGATTCTTATATAAATATCAAATAGAGTTTTATGAAAAAATATATCTACCTATTTTTCACCACTGTCCTATTCTTAGTTGCTAATAATATATTAGTAGCCCAAGAAAAATTTGGACCCACTCCTACCAAGCAACAACTCGCTTGGCATGAAAAAGAATTTTATTTATTTATGCATTTTGGTCCCAATACTTTTACCGATTTAGAATGGGGAAAAGGAAGTGAAGATCCCAATGTATTTAATCCAACAGCATTAGATTGTAACCAATGGGCTGGTATTGCCAAAGCAGCTGGTGCTAAAGGTATTATTATAACAGCCAAACACCACGATGGATTTAGTTTATGGCCAAGTAAGTTTAGCAAGCATACAGTAAGAGAAAGTAAGTGGATGGATGGAAAAGGTGATGTCATTAAAATGTTATCAGATGCTTGTAAGAAAGCAGGCATTGAAATGGGCGTGTATATTTCTCCTTGGGATAGAAACCACCCACAATATGGCACTGCAGCATACAACGATATTTATATTCAAACCATGAAGGAACTTTTAACAGGTTATGGCAAGTTTACTGAACTCTGGTGGGATGGCGCGAATGGAGAAGGCCCTAATGGTAAAAAGCAAGTTTATGATTTTACAAGGTTCAAGGATTCTGCTATGTCTTATCAACCCAATATTGTAATATTTAGTGATATTGGACCTCATATTCGTTGGGTTGGTAATGAGAATGGACTCATTAATGAAACCAACTGGAACTTATTAGATACTGCCGGATTTAAAAGAGGCGAAGGCTCCCCTCCTAATGACACTTTAAATAGAGGAAACTTTAATGGAAAAAATTGGATAGGTGCTGAAGCCGATGTTTCTATTCGTAAAGGATGGTTTTATCATGAAGAAGAAGATGCTACAGTAAAATCGGGTAAGACTTTATTTAATTTATTTTTAAATTCAGTAGGCCATGGTGGTAATATGATTTTAAATGTACCTCCTAATAGAAAAGGTTTGATAGCTCCACAAGACTCAGCTGCTTTAATGGATTTTAGAAAAATAAGAGAGGAAGCCTTTAAAACTAATTTATTTAAAAACGCTATTACCAAGAATAGTAAAAATGAAATAGCTATTTGCTTGACTGCAGCAGTTACTATTAACACCATTCAACTGCAAGAGCAAATTAAATTTGGACAAAGAGTCATTCGCTTTGAAATATATGCTGGAGATAAAGAAGCCGATATGAAAAAAATTGCGGGAAGCACTACCATTGGAAGAAAGAAAATTATTCAATTCCCTACTACCACTGCTAAATGCTTCAAAGTAAAAATAATAGAAACAAAGGCTAGTCCTATCATGGGAGCCGTAGCCGGATATTTTATAAAAAATTAATTAACTTGCATCAAATAAAAATTATGTCTACACCTGCACAAGTTGGTATCATCATGGGAAGCGATAGCGATTTACCTATCATGCAGGCAGCTGCAGATACTTTAAAAACTTTCAATATTGCTTTTGAATTAACCGTCGTTTCTGCACATCGTACACCCGATCGTATGGTAGAATATGCAAAAACAGCGCGCAGTAGAGGCTTACAAGTAATTATAGCAGGTGCGGGTGGTGCAGCTCATTTACCAGGTATGGTAGCCGCATTAACTAGCTTACCTGTTATTGGAGTGCCTATTAAGTCAACTAATTCAGCAGAAGGCTGGGACAGTATATTATCTATTTTACAAATGCCAGGAGGGGTACCGGTAGCTACTGTTGCTTTAAATGGTGCTAAAAATGCAGGTTTATTAGCCGCTCAAATTATAGGATCTAGTAATGCTCAAATTGGTCAAGCGATGGATGACTATAAATTAAATATGGAATCAGAAGTAATGACCAAGGTGGAGAATTTGAAAGGAACTTGGAATAACGAATTCGATCAAAAATAGTATCTTAAGATTAAGTCTATTTAAAACTTTAGCACTTATTTTTTCTACTCTTTAGTAATAGTAATAATTGTAAAGCCAGGGTTCAATGTGGTTGAATTTTGCAAAACTGCTTCCACCCAATCCCATCCGTAGGCTCCTACCCACTCTGAAAAGTTTTCTACTCTCTCTTGTAAACTATTTTTAGGGAATAAAGAACCCTTAATGGCTTGAATACGGTCAATAGAAGTTTTTTGTTTTCTTTTTTCTGCACGAATCATTTTCTTTTCCAATAAGGCTAATTTCTTTTGCGCCTGTATCGATAAATTCTTAGCATGGTCCCCTAAGGAAGTATCAATTTTTATAACATCTTGCTGAATAGACGCATACAAATTGTTGAGCGATGCGATATGATTGGTTAGTGCTAAATTTTCCTGCGTTTGATTTTTAACATAGTCCAATTCTAATTCCAAAAGGGGTGTAAATATATCTTTCAATGCGAAGCCCAAACTATTCCATTGAGTGGTTTGTTTTTCATTCATAAACATAAATGAATTACGCAATTGCAAAATAGGATAATGCACTTTTACTTCATCAAATACATTTTTAAGCTCCATCCAATAAGCTAGCTCACCGCCGCCGCCAATAAAGGCAATACCGGGAAGTATGGTTTCTTGGTATACTCCTCTTAGTATTACATTGGGGCTAAACCTATCTGGGTGTGCATGTAATTCTTTTACTATCTCTTCCTCTGTAAAATGAATATCGGTATCTACTACAATATAGTTATCTCCTTGTTTTTCAATTCTTGCCCTGCTATTTTCTTTTAAATAAAATAAATTTACATCACGTCCATCGGACTGCACATGATAAGCACTTGCTAACTTTTCTTTAGTGGCCTCAATAGCCTTTTGAGAAAACCCCGTTCTTAATTCCTTTTCCATTACATCCATGAAAAGCGATTTTAGTGCTGTATTGTCTGGTTGAATAACTACAAGGCCATATTTTCCAAAAAAGGCATGAACCAAATGCAAGGTAGCTTCTGAAATTGTTTTTCCCTTTGTATAAGCTTCTTTTAAAACTTCCAAAGCCTCCTTGCCAGCAGGTTGCACCAACCAATAGCCTTCTAAGTTTTGTAATAATTTAATTAATTCATCATCTACCTTCATTCTTCCTATAGCGCCTTTCTGCTTCGTATTCCACTGGTAGGCTTCGCCTGCTAAAGTATAAGAACCTACTTCTTCTAAATCGGCGTCCTCTGATCCCATATAATAAACAGGTACAAAATTATGTTGAGGGAATTGCTTTTTAAGTTCAGCTGCTAATTGAATAGCATGCACTATTTTATATATAAAATAAAGAGGACCGGTAAAAATATTAGGCTGATGCGCAGTGGTAACCGTGAATGTATTTTCTTTCAATAATAAATTTATATTATCGTTAACAAATGTAAATGCATCTTTATTATCTAGTGAATTAAGTAGCCTATTATTATTATTACTACTATTGTTACTATTGTTATTATTTTGAACATTAGAGTCACTAAACTCTTTTTCTAATTGAGTATACTGATTTTGCAAAACCTCCACCAATACTTTTCTATTAGTAGGAAAAGAAGCTCTTTGTTCAATGGCTTTCTTATAGCCTTCTATGGTTTGTGGATAGTTTATAAAGCTTTGCACCGTGCCCTTTGTTTCAATATAATCATTGATTAAGGCACTGAATAAACCAGTGGAACGATAAGGTATTTGAGTAGCGTTAAATTTCATTAATGATCAAATCTTTCTGGATTGTAAAAACTAATATCAATGCTAGTTGGTTTTTCATCTATAATTTCTGAAACTAATTTACCGGTACCAGCACCTAGGCTTAATCCCACCATGGAATGCCCGGTAGCCATTACTAAATTGTTCCATTTTTTAGTTCTACCAAGATAAGGTAATCCATCGGCAGAACAAGGGCGGTAACCATACCAAACCTTATCCATCGTCGGAACGGGTATATCGAATTCAGGAAAATACCTTTTAACGGCTTTTAAAATACCTACTACTCTATTAATTCTGGGTGCCGCATCAGTGGTGGTAATTTCCATGGTGCCTCCAAAGCGCATTTTATTAGTATCCATGGGGGTGATAGCCACACGGCCTTCAATAAATACCGCAGGATAATTAGTTCTATAAGGTGTGTCTTCCAAAGTAATAGAATAACCGCGGCCTGGCATTAAGGGTAAATTAATATTTAATTGCTCCGCTAATTCTCTACTCCAAGAACCCGTTGCCAAAACAACTGCATCGGTCTTATATTTATTCGTATTAGTAATCACTGCATTTATTTTGCCGGCGCCCTTTTCAAAATTCACTACGGTTTCATTCATTTTAAATTGAACACCCTTAGTCTTTAAATCATCTATTAATTGATGCATTAATTTTGCAGGATATAAATGCCCATCACAAGCAAAATAAATAGCGCCCATTGCATTTAATTTATGATT
>JBAXWU010000068.1:0-8021 GCA_037128235.1 Chitinophagia bacterium
ATTTTAGACTCATTGGCCCTTTCAGAGGGGGAAGAGCAGCATCTGGTGTTGGGTCTTATACCGATGTGAATACTTTTTATATGGGTGCCACTGGTGGAGGTGTTTGGAAAACCACCGATGCGGGTAATAATTGGAAAAATATTTCTGATGGATTTTTTGGAGGTACGATTGGCGCTATTGCTATTGCACCTACCAATGAATCAATTGTATATGTAGGAGAAGGGGAGAATAGCATGAGAGGTAATGTGAGTGAGGGTTTGGGCGGTATGTGGAAGTCTACCGACGACGGAAAGACTTGGAAAAATATGGGCTTAAAAGAAGCAAGACATATAGTAAGAATTGTGGTGCATCCAAAAAATCCAGATATTATTTGGGCAGCGGTGATGGGTCATTTATTTGGACCTAATGAAACTAGAGGTGTATTTAAAAGTACCGATGGTGGACAAAGTTGGAAAAAAGTATTGTATGTCAATGAACAAACAGGGGCAAGTGAGTTAGTCATAGACCCTAGTAATCCAGAAATTTTATATGCAGGTACTTGGCAGTTAATTCGTACGCCTTATAGTTTAGAAAGTGGAGGAGAAGGATCTGGTTTATATAAAAGTACCGATGGTGGAGATACTTGGACTTCTATTAAAACCAATAAAGGTTTCCCTAAAGGTGTTTGGGGTATTACAGGTATTGCAGTGGCTAAATCTAATTCCGATAAATTATATGCTTTAATTGAAAATAAAGACGGCGGTTTATATGTATCTGAAAACGCAGGTAAGACTTGGGAACTAGTAAATAGCGATAATAATATTCGTCAAAGAGCATGGTACTATACAAAAGTATTTGTAGATCCTGTGGATGAAAATAAAATATACTGTCCCAATGTAAACTTTATGATGTCAAGTGATGGAGGTAAAACATTTGTTACAGGAAGAACCCCGCATGGCGATCACCATGATTTATGGATTGATCCTAAAAATGGAAAGCGTATGATTGTGGCAGATGATGGTGGTGCGCAAGTAAGTTTAGATGGTGCAAAAAATTGGAGCACGGTGATGAACCAACCTACGGTGCAAGTTTACCGTTTAAGTACAGACAATCATTTTCCTTATAGAATTTTAGGGGCACAACAAGATAATTCTGCATTTAGAATTTTATCAAGTTCTTATGGCGCCTATATTGGTGAAAGCGATTTTGAAGTAACTGCCGGTGGTGAGAGTGGTTATATTGTCGCTGACCCTTTAAATAATGAGGTAGTATATGGAGGTTCTTATGGAGGTTTAATTTCTAGATTTGATCATAAAACTGGAGAGAATAGAGTGGTGAATGTATGGCCTGATAATCCAATGGGCGCGGGCGCGGATGTACAGAAATATCGTTTCCAATGGAATCATCCGATTTTCTTTTCTCCACACAATCCTAAAAAATTATATACAGCAGGTAATCATTTGTTTTCTTCAGAAAATGATGGTGCTAGTTGGACAGAACTCTCTGGCGACTTAACTACCAATGATAAGAGTAGACAAAAAAGTTCTGGTGGCCCGATTACACAAGACAATACCAGTGTAGAATATTATTGTACCATATTTACTGCTGCAGAATCTCCATTAGAGAAAGATTTATTATGGACAGGTAGTGATGATGGTTTAATTAATGTAAGTAAAGATGGTGGGGCGCATTGGAAAAATGTTACGCCTAAGGATATACCGCAATGGATGATGTGGAATAGAGTAGAAATAGATCCGATTAGAAAAGGAACTGCTTATTTTGCAGGAACTAGGTATAAGCTGGATGATTTTACTCCTTACTTATATCTAACACATGACTATGGGGAAACTTGGGAAAAAATTACTACTGGCATTAACCCACTACATTTCACAAGAGCTATTGTGGCAAGTCCAAGAAAAGCAGGCGTTTTATTCGCAGGCACTGAATATGGTTTATACGTTTCTATGAATGATGGAAAATCTTGGGAGCAACTACAATTAAATTTACCCGTTACACCCGTTACCGATTTATTAATTAGAGATAATAATTTAATTGTAGGTACACAAGGACGTAGTATTTATGTTTTAGATGATTTATCTTTTATTGAAAATTATCAAGCCACTAATGTGAATGCTTCAAAAGTATTTCCTGTAGCAAATGCTTATCGTGTACCTTCTCAAATGGGTGGTCGTCGTGGTCGTGGAGCTAAAGCCAGTATACCAGCCAACGTGGGTATTAACCCTCCAAAAGGAGCAGTCATTAACTATTGGTTGAAAGACGCGAACGATAGCACTACGGTTCAAATTGATATCTTAGATGAGAATAATAAATTAGTAAGACATTTTAGTTCAAAAGAAACGGGCAAGGACAAATCGGGTATTGTAGTGGAGAATGGTTTACAACAATTTACTTGGAACTTATACCATAAAGAAATAGAGAAACCTTCAGAAGATTTAATATTATGGAATGGTTCAACAAGTCCGGTATTAGCTGCACCTGGCAAGTACTTTGCTAAAGTAAGTATCGATAAGGATTCAGTGACTTATCCTTTCGAATTAATGGCCGATCCTAATTATAAAGTTTCTACCGCCGATTTAAAAGCACAGGAGCAATTCTTATTAGAAGTGTCTGGTAGTTTTAATACTATTATGAAAGCTTTGAAAGGCATTAAAGACATTCGCGCGCAAGTACAAGTCTTACAAAAGAAAACCAAGGATACAAGTTTCCAAAAACAAAGTGAACTGGTATTGGCTAGCTTAAAAACTGTAGAAGAAGCTTTACACCAAACTAAGGCGAAAAGCGGACAAGATGTTTTAAACTTCCCTATTCGCTTAGACGATAAATTAGCTGGTGTATTTGAGTCTGCAGCTGCAGGTTATGTGGCTCCTACTAAACAAGTAAGAGAAGCCTATACAACATTAAAAGCCCAAGCCGATGAGCAATTGAAAAAGTATGAAGCTATTAAAAAAGAAGGTGTGAAAGCACTAAATGAAGCGGTACATAAATTAATGATACCTATTATAGGCAATTAATAGTTGCTCATTATAAGAAATATTTTTAAATAACGTTTATCTAAAAAAGTACTTTAAAAAATACGTATAAAAAAGGTCCTCTTCATCAGAGGACCTTTTTTTATAGGCGAAGATTTCTAGCCTAGTATTCTAACATAATCTTCTAGTGTAATTTTATAGCGAAGTGTTTGCTTATTCAAAATCTTTATACAATAAATACTTTTTTCTAATTTTTTTAAAACTAGTAAGGTCTTTTTGCCAACTAGCTCTAATGGCTGCTGGACTCAGGCCCGATTGTATTTGTTCCATCAAAATACTATTACCTGCTAATTTATTGAAGTAATAATCACGTGGGGTATTCCCTGTGGTATGAATAAAAAAAGAATCTTTTTGTGGATAGGCTTTATACATTTCTATAAATAATTCAATATCTATACTAGTAGCTGGTGGTTTTGTTTTTGTTAAATCCCATCCAAAACATAGTTGATCCTTTAATTTGGGTTGAGTGGCACCTATTCTAGAAAGGGGTGTAAAAGAAAAGTTTTTAATCGTCGTAAGGGGATGTCCAATATAAGCAAAAGCATGTTCGGTGCCCCTTCCTTCACTGAGTATGGTACCTTCCACTAAACAAGTAGTAGGATACCAATAAATAGATTGCATATCGGGTAAATTGGGAGAGGGCGCTACATTTATTGTATACATAGAGCGGTGGTCATAATTTTGGCATGGTATAATGGTAAGCGACCAATTGGTATTCGTATTAATTTTCAACCATTGCTCTCCATTGAGCATAGTTGCGTACTCGCCAATAGTCATACCATATACAATGGGCACTGTATTTTTTCCTACAAAGCTTGAGAAGGCTTTATCTAAAACAGGTCCATCTACATAATATCCATTGGGGTTGGGTCTATCTAAAATAATAAGAGGTTTATTATTTTCTTTAGCCGCTTCCATAAAATATTGTAAAGAAGAAATATAAGTATAGAAACGAGTACCCACATCTTGTATATCAAAAACGAGTATATCTATATCGGCTAGATCAGTTGAATCAGGTCCATATTTTTTACCATATAAAGAAACTATTTTAATGCCCGTTTTCGGATCATTGCCATCCTTGGTTTCTTCACCTGCATCGGCCGTGCCTCTTAGGCCATGTTCTGGTGTAAATATTTTTTGAATATGTATGCCTTGCGCTAATAAGGTATCAATTAAATGTTTTTTATTGACAATGGCTGTATGATTGGTAAATACAGCTACCCTTTTATTTAATAATAGGGGAATATACTTTTCGCTTTGATAAGCACCCGGCAAAATTTCTTTTTTGGATTGCGCCATTATTGTTAAAGGCATAGATACAATAAGGCAAGTAATTGTAAGAATAAATAACTTTTTCATAAGCTTAAAGGGCATTTGTTTCTTAATACAATATAGTAAATAAAATAATCATCCCTATGAGCTACTTAGGTATTAATTCTTACCGTACATGTATGCAATGAAAGGGCTAATTTAAATACTTAGCTACAATGGGCATCCTTCTTCCAACACCGAAGGCTTTGGGAGAAATACGAATAATAGGACAGAATTGATTTCTTTTATATTCGTTGGTATTTACCATTTTCAAAGTTTTATCTACTAGTGCATTATCAAAGCCTAGGGCCTTGATGCTAGCAGGATCGGCTCTTTTTTCAATGTATTGAAAAAGAATTTGATCTAGTATTTCATAGGCAGGTAAGCTATCGCTGTCTTTTTGGTCAGGTCTTAGTTCAGCACTAGGGGCCTTGGTAATAATATGAGCAGGAATAATTTCTTTATTACGATTTATATATTTAGCGAGTTCATAGACCTGCATTTTATAGCAATCACCCAGTACGCCTAAGCCACCTGCCATATCACCATATAAAGTACCATATCCAGTAGCGAGTTCACTTTTATTTGATGTATTTAATAATACATAGCCAAACTTATTAGCAATGGCCATTAAAATATTACCTCTTGACCTGCTTTGTATATTTTCTTCTGCTAAAGAAAAAGGTAAGTCTTTGAATAGTGGTTCTAAAGTTTCTAAAAAACTTTCATACACTTCTTTAATAGCAATGGTATCGTAAGGGTTTTGTAAATTTTTGCTCAATGCCACAGCATCGTCTACAGAATGGTTGGTGGAATAAGGAGAAGGCATTAAAATAGCTCTTACATTTTCGGCGCCTAAGGCTTCGCAAGCAATCACTAAAGTAACAGCTGAATCAATCCCACCAGAAGAACCTATGATGGCTTTTGTGAAACCCATTTTAGTAAAATAATCTCTCACCCCTAATACGAGTGCTTTATATACTTGATCAATATTTAAGGCAGGCTCTAAAGTAAGTGGATTTAATTCTTTATTGGGTACTCTTGCAGCAGGTTCAATAATAGGGGCATTGATCATACCGTCCTCTGTACATTCAAAAATTTCCATCGCAGATTCGAACATAGGAAGCGAACCACAAAGGTTTGCCTCTTTATCAAAAGCATAAGAACCTCCGTCAAATACAATCTCTGTTTGACTACCTACTGCATTGCAATAGAATAAAGGAATTTTATATTTTAATACATTGGCCTTGATAGTGGCTTTTCTATCTTCATCATGTGTATAATCAAAAGGGGAAGCACTAAGGTTTAATAAAATATCAGGAGATTGCTCCATCATTTTATCCATTGGACAAATGCGGTAAAGTGGGTTGTCACCCAAGTTCCAAATATCTTCACAAATAGTAATGGCTAATTTTTTTCCTTTAAAGGAAACCACTTTCCAATCATCTGCTGCTTCGAAATATCTATTCTCATCAAAAACATCATAAGTGGGTAATAATGTTTTATGAATCTCCGCTATAATTTTTTTTTCGTGTAATAAAAAAGCAGCGTTGAATAAATCTTTTCCTTTTTTATTCGGATTGCGGGCTGGGCTACCAATTAAAACCCCAATAGTATCGGCCGCTTCTTTAATAATATCTACTTGAGCATAACATTTAGTAATGAAATCATGGAACTCTACAAAATCTCTGGCAGGGTAGCCACAAACACTCATCTCACTAAATAAAATTAAATCAGCTCCTTGCTTTTTGGCGGCTTCAATAGCAGTAAGCATTTGTTGGGTGTTCTGTTCAAAATTGCCAATCTGATAATTCTGTTGGGCGATACAAATTTTCATGGGCCAAAGGTAGGCTTAGTTTAATTTAACAGGCGCGGCCATTTTAAAGGCTGGAATATTGACATTGATTAAATCCTTGGTTTCAATATTCTCCATAGTATAATAACCTTGCATTTTACCTAATTCACTTTTTAAGTGACAGCCACTTACATATTGATAATGTTTGCCTGGCATAATTAAGGGTTGCACACCCACTACACCTTCGCCTTCTACAATTCGGTGTTCGCTATTGCTATCAAATACTTCCCAATAACGTTTTAATAATTTAACGGGGAAAGAGTTGTGATTTTCAATGGTAATTCTGTAAGCAAACATATATTCATTTTGCAATGGATTACTATAGTCTTTTTGGTAAAAAGTCTCGATACTCACCTCTATGCCTTCTGAAATTTTAGAGACCATAAGAATTAAAGTCAATAAGTGCTTTTACAGAGAATACTGCGGGATAAAAGTAGCAAATATTTACGCTGTTTATATAAAAAACCCCTCTATTTTTTTATTAGACCCCCTAAGTCGCGTAACTTTGCGAAAACTAATGCATTACGTATTAGGTAATGTGGTAAAAATCTTAAAAAATTAGTCAAAATGAAGATCGCAGTAGCTAAGGGAGACGGAATCGGGCCAGAGATTATGGACGCCGTAATTGAAGTGTTTAATGCAGCCAAAGTGCCTCTTGAGTACGATTTTGTGGATATGGGAAAATGGGTTTTTGACAAAGGTTTTAGCAATGGCATGACCGCCGAGGCAAAGGACACTATTGAAGCATTAGGCATCCTTTTTAAAGGGCCGATGGAAACGCCCAAAGGCAAGGGAGTGAAAAGTGTAAATGTAACTGCTCGTAAAACTTGGAACACTTACGCGAATAAAAGAACTTTTCAAACATTAAGTGGTGTAGATACTGTTTTTAGTAAAGCAGGTATTCCTATTGATATTACCATTGTAAGAGAAAATATTGAAGATACCTATGGAGGTATTGAACATATGTTAACGCAGGATGTGGCTTTAGGTCGTCGTTTTATTACGCGTCCAGGTAGCATGCAAGTTATTCGTTACGCTTTTGAAATGGCTAAGAAAAAAGGAGCTAAGCGTATTACTTGCGGCCATAAAGCAAACATTATGAAATTAACAGATGGTTTGTTTTTAGAAGTATTTAAAGAAGTAGCTAAAGAATATCCTGAATTAAAAGCAGATGATGTAATTGTGGATGATCTTTGTATGAAATTAGTAAGTCGTCCAGATTTATTTGATGTAGTGGTATTAACTAATTTACAAGGAGATATTGTAAGTGACTTATGTGCTGGATTAGTAGGTGGGCTTGGTTTTGCGCCTTCTGCAAATATTGGTGATCATATATCTATATTTGAAGCAGTGCATGGAACGGCTCCAGATATTGCTGGAAAAAATATTGCCAACCCAACTGCTTTATTATTAAGTGGTTTAGGTATGTTGCATCATTTAGGTCTAATGGAACAAGCAGCTACTATTGAAAATGCATTATTATATACTTTAGAATCAGGTGTGCATACCGGTGATTTTGGAGACCGCGCTACCGCTTCTTTATCTACCACCGCATTTGCACAAGCAGTCATTCAAAATTTTGGAAAATTACCAAGCCATCATCCTAAACCTGCTTTAGCTAATTTTTATGTAACGCCCACTAATTTTAAATTAGAAAGCAATCCAATGTTACAAAGCAATTTAAATGACCATCATAAAATTGTAGGTGTTGATTTCTTTATTGAAAGCGCAGCACAACCACAAGCCATCGCAGATAAATGTTTATTACATACAACAGCCACCTTAAAGCTAGTGACCATTACCAATAGAGGAACGCAGGTTTGGCC
>JBAXWU010000069.1:0-7999 GCA_037128235.1 Chitinophagia bacterium
TACAATGCATTATTAAAAGCAAAATCACTTCCTACAGAAATAGTGGGAGGTTATAATGCCATAAGTGGCGACTTACACTTGATTGATCAAATAGAAATGGTGGACCAGAACCCCATTGGAAAATCATCAAGATCTAATCCGGTTACTTATATTAAAGCATACGATGCTATTAGAGATTTATATTCTAAACAAGCCCTATCAAAAATAAGAGGCTTCTTGCCTAAACATTTTTCTTTCAATGTAGATGGAGGCAGATGCGATACTTGTAAAGGAGAAGGAGAGCAATTAGTAGAGATGCAGTTTTTGGCAGATGTGCATTTAACCTGTGAGGATTGCGGTGGTAAGAGATTTAAAGAAACAGTATTAGAAGTTCAATATAAAGGAAAAAATATTTTCGAGGTACTAGAAATGAGTGTAGATGAAGCCATAGAATTTTTTAGTGAAGAAAAAAATATTGTACTAGCAATAAGTCCCTTACAAGAAGTGGGACTAGGCTATGTTAAATTAGGACAGAGCAGTAGCACTTTAAGTGGGGGTGAAGCGCAGAGAGTAAAACTAGCTAGCTTTTTAGGAAAAGGAAAAGCTAGCAATAAAATGTTATTCATTTTTGATGAGCCTACAACCGGATTACATTTTCATGATATTCATAAATTATTAAAAGCTTTTAATGCTTTAATAGATCAAGGACATTCTTTGATAGTAGTTGAACATAATACCGATATTATTAAAGTAGCCGACTGGGTCATTGATATGGGACCTGAGGCAGGCGAGGGTGGTGGCACCGTCGTTTACGCAGGCGTACCCAAGGGCTTAGCTAAATGCAAGGCTTCTCAAACTGGGAAGTACTTAGACTAATTTCTATGTAACTTATTTAAAATCAATTGATTAGATAAATTAAATTTGTCTGTCTGGAAATTCTTTTATTATTTTTGTTGTAACTAAAAAATAGTTGCAAATTTGTATGACAAAGAAAGATAAACTACTAGAAAGGTTCTTAAGTATACCTAAGGATTTTACTTACTACGAGCTCAAGGCGTTACTTAATAGTTTTGGATACGAGGAAAGAAATCTTGGTAAAACTTCTGGATCGAGGGTTTCCTTCTATAATAGAAACAATGGGCATCAATTAAAATTACATAGACCACATCCTGAAAAAATATTCAAAAGGGTTTATTTAAAAAATATTAAAATAGAATTAATCTTTAAAAAAATTATATGAATAACACTTTAAATTACAAAGGTTTTTTTGCATCTGTCAACTTTAGTGAAGAAGATAATATTTTATTTGGTAAAATTGAAGGCATCTATGATTTAGTAGCGTTTGAGGGATCTTCTGTTGAAGAATTAAAGGCAATGTTTAGAGAAGCCGTGAATGAATACATAGAAGATTGTAAACATTTTAAAAAACCTTTGTTAAAAAGTTTCAAGGGTTCTTTTAATGTCCGTGTAAAACCTGATATTCATAGAAAGGCGGCAATGCTTGCTACTATGAAGGGAATTAGTTTGAATCAATTGGTGCAAGCTGCTATTGAGAAAGAATTAGAAGCAGCTTAGGTTTAATTTCTACACAAATCCTGGTTGGTAAAATAGGATATCTTAACCAACTATCTTAACCTATCTGCGCTTTTCACTTTCATTTCGTCTTTGTAAATATTTATTATAGCCATTATTTGCAGTACGGGTATGATAAACAATGCAAGTGAAGGAAGGGTGAAGCCACCGCCTGGGTTAGCTATGACTATTTTGTAAACGAAGTAGCCAATAAGTACCGATAATAAAAAATTCACTATCACTACTTTTAGTTGCAACATACGATTGCCGTATAAAAATATAGTGATAAAAGAAAGGCAAGCACTAAATGCTAAAGACATAAGCGTGCTATACCCTGCGCTACCGTTAATTTCTAAAGCAAAGGGTGTGGGTGTATAATAGAAAGGAAAACGCAGTGCAGAAAAGGCTGCAGCGCTAGCAAGTAAAAGCCAGATGGTTTGTATTCTTTGTATCATAGTATAAAGTTAATCTATTTCAAATAAAAAAACCTCCGGGTGAGGGAGGTTCTTTCAATACTGATTAAACTCATTAATCTCATTAAAATCAAATGCTAAGCTTATCCTAATTCAGGATACAGTATAAACTGCTCCATAAACTTATTCACTTCTTTTTTAGTATCTGCAATTATAGTTTCATTATCTGCATTCATCAAAACTTTATCAATGGCTTCAACCACAAAAGGAATATGGGCTTCGTTCAAACCGCGTGTTGTAATAGCGGGTACACCAAATCGAATACCAGAAGTAACAAATGCCGATTTATCGTCGTAAGGCACCATGTTTTTATTGGCAGTAATGTCGGCATGTCCTAAAACTTGCTCTGCCTTTTTACCGCTAATATTTTTATTACGTAAATCAATTAGCATTAAATGATTGTCGGTACCACCACTAATAATTTCATATCCTTTTGCTACAAAGGCAGCAGCCATAGCTTTCGCATTGGTTTGAACTTGCTTTTGATACACCATAAATTCATCAGATAATATTTCACCAAAAGCAATGGCTTTAGCAGCAATCACATGTTCTAGTGGTCCACCTTGCGTTCCCGGAAACACCGCCATATCAATGACATTGGACCATAATCTTAAATTTCCTTTTACATCTTTTAAGCCTAAAGTATTCTCACCATCTTTAGCCATCATAATCACACCACCACGAGGGCCACGTAAAGTTTTATGCGTAGTAGAGGTTACAAAATGACAATGGTTAAATGGAGAACTTAATAATCCTTTTGCAATTAATCCTGAAGGATGTGCAATATCGGCAAGTACAAAAGCACCTACTTCATCGGCTACTTTTCTAATGCGTGCGTAATCGATATCTCTACTATAAGCACTAGCACCACAAATAATTAATTTAGGCTTATGTGTTCTTGCTTGACTTTCTAACATTTCATAATCAATCAAACCGGTTTCTTTTACGACACCATAAAAATGCGGCGTATAAATTTTACCAGAAAAGTTTACGGCACTTCCATGTGTTAAGTGGCCACCCATACTTAAATCCAATCCTAAAATACCATCCCCATTTTTTAAGATGGCCAACATTAATGCAGCATTGGCTTGTGCACCACTATGTGGTTGCACATTCGCGTACTCAAGTCCGAAAATTTCTTTTAAACGGTCTATCGCTAATTGTTCAGTTTTATCTACAATTTCACAACCTCCATAATAACGGCGTCCTGGATAACCTTCTGCATATTTATTGGTCATCACACAGCCTGTGGCTTGCATAACTTGTAAGCTGGTAAAATTTTCAGAAGCAATCAATTCAATGCCTCTTCTTTGGCGTGCTAATTCTTGGTTGATGATGTCAAAAACAAGTGTATCTCTTTGCATATTTCTTTTTTTAAACTATTCTATTTTGCAAAATTAATTCATTCTTACCCCTACACAAAGCTTTTTTTCAACAGTTGGCGTCCTAATATTCACATTTTCAAGCGCTTTGTACAAAATTGAACAATTGAGGCTCAAATTTGTACCATTACTAATAGTTATTTGCTACTTTTAACTCCCCCTAAAAAGTAAACAATGAAGGCTATTATCCCCGTTGCTGGAGCTGGCGCTAAACTCCGCCCTCATACCTATACGCAGCCTAAGGCACTGATACCTATTGCAGGTAAAACCATACTTAGTTTTATTGTGGATCAGTTAAAAGAAGCGGGCATCACAGAATTTATTTTTGTAATAGGTTATTTAGGTGAAAAAATTCAGGACTATGTTAAGGCAACTTATCCGAATCTAACCACTCATTTTGTATACCAGAACGATAGACTAGGTACTGCTCATGCCATTGAATTAGCCAAGGCCATTGTTGGTAATGATGAAGTATTTATTTCACTAGGAGATACCATTTGTGAATTTGATATTAAAGAAGTAATGGAAAGTAATTTTAGTATGCTGGGTGTAAAAAAGGTAGATGACCCAAGGCAGTTTGGGGTGGTAGAAATGAATGAAGAATATTTTGTAGAACATGCGGTAGAAAAACCAGCTATTCCAAAATCTAATAAGGCCTTAGTAGGTTTATATAAAATTAAAGAGTCGGCCTTATTATTTGAATGCTTTCAAGAATTGTTTACTGGTGATATAAAATCTAATGGTGAATATAATTTAACCGATGCCATTGATTGTATGATTAAAAAAGGAGTTCAATTCAAAGGCTTCAAAGTGAAACATTGGTATGATTGTGGTAAGAAAGAAAATTTATTAGAAGCTAATGCGGTCTTATTAAAGAAATCAGGCGGACTTGCTGTTAATGCTGAAACCTATCCAAATAGCATTATTATAGCACCTGTAAGTATTGCTGAAGGCTGTATAATCGAAAACTCTATTATTGGCCCACATGTGACTATTGGAAATAATACCACTATTAAAAGCTCGGTGGTGAAAGAAAGTATTATTGGATCCTACACTACACTTGATGAAGTGGTTTTAGATAATTCATTAATTGGTAGCGATGCGGCGGTGAAAGGCTTAAGCCGGACTTTAAATATTGGAGACAATACGGAGATAGATTTTGGATAAAGAATCATATAGATACTTAAATAGTTACTTAAATAGTTATTACAAATAATAGGGAATTAATTATTCTTTATAGTCATTAAACTTTTTGTATGCTTTTTGAAAATAGAATTACAAGTTTGTTTAAAATTGATTTACCCATTATTCAAGCAGGAATGGTTTGGGCTAGTGGCTGGGAATTGGCAAGTGCAGTGAGTAATGCAGGTGGTTTGGGTATTATTGGTGCGGGTAGCATGTATCCGGAAGTATTAAGAACCCATATTCAAAAAACCAAGGCAGCTACTCATAAACCATTTGCAGTGAACCTGCCCATGTTGTATCCCGATTTACAAGCGCATATTAATATTATTATAGAAGAAAAAGTGCCCATTGTATTTACAAGTGCAGGCAACCCTAAAACATGGACTGCTGTTTTGAAAGCTGCAGGTTGTATAGTGGTGCATGTAGTAAGTAGTGCACAGTTTGCTTTAAAAGCAGAAGCGGCAGGCTGTGATGCAGTGGTGGCCGAAGGTTTTGAGGCGGGTGGCCATAATGGAAGAGAGGAAACTACCAGTATGGTTTTAATACCGATGGTGCATAATGCTGTAAAAATTCCAGTAATTGCTGCAGGTGGTATTGCCAATGGAGCTCAAATGTTAGCAGCATTTGCACTAGGTGCTGAAGCAGTACAAATAGGTTCAAGATTTGTTTGTAGTACAGAAGCTTCATCGCATATACATTTTAAAAATGCTATTATAGCTTCAAAGGAAGGGGCTACTGAATTAGGATTAAAATTATTAGCGCCGGTTCGCTTATTAAAAAACAAATTTGCCAATGAAATATTAGCTTTTGAAAAACAAGGAGCTAGTAAAGAATCCTTAGCAGAGCGTTTAGGCAAAGGAAGAGCAAAGATGGGAATGTTTGAAGGCGATATGGAAAACGGAGAATTAGAAATTGGGCAAGTAACTGCCATGATAGATACTATACAACCAGCAGCTGAAATTGTGCAGGAAATTTGGAAAGATTTTCAAGCTGGTTTGGAGCACTTAAAATCTCTTCCACTCAACAGATCTTTTTAAATAGAAATTTTTAGAGTCAATTTTTATAGAGTCGATCTTTTTAGTGAACTAAAAATTAAGTATTTTATTTAGGCTTCCTTATGTAAGTACATTGAATTGGCTTGAGCAACGCAGGTCATTACAATATCATTAATACAAACATGCTTTGGCAGATTGGCTACATACCAAGCCGTATCGGCAATGTCTTCTGCTTTTAGAGGTTCGTAACCAGCATATACTGCAGCAGCTTTAGTAGCATCTCCTTTAAATCTGATTAAAGAAAAATCGGTTTCTACGGCACCTGGATGAATAGCAGTTACTTTTATTTTGTATTGCAATAAATCAATTCTTTGAGCCTTGGTAATGGCGTCTACTGCATGCTTGGAAGCGCAGTATACATTACCATCCTTATAAACTTCTTTACCTGCTGTACTACCAATATTTATAATATGCCCTTGGTTTTTAATTAAATAAGGAAGGGTTGCTTTAGAAGTATATAATAATCCTTTGACATTGGTATCAATCATAGTTTCCCAGTCTTCGATATTGGCATTTTCAAAAGAGTCTCTACCTAAGGCCAGTCCTGCATTGTTCACTAATAAGTCAATGGCTTGCCATTCGCTAGGTAGACTAGCTATTTGTTGATACACGGCTTCTTTGTTTTGTACATCAAAAATTAAAGACAAAGTTTTTACTTTATATTTTTGCTCAATGGCAGTAGCCACTGCTTCTAGTTTTTCTTTTCTGCGTGCTGTTAAAATTAAGTTCCATCCACCTGCTGCAAATTTTTCTGCAATGGCTTTTCCAAAACCTGCACTAGCGCCAGTGATTAATATTATTTTTAACATAGAGTTATTTTAAATAAGTTTTTTGAGTGAAGTTTATTTTTTAGTATTACAAAGGGTTGAAATGAACAGCTTTTAATTTTAGATATTATTTTATGAATATTTATTTTTTGAATAAAGCATTGATACGTCCTTTTTCTACAAGTCGGTAGTTTAATAGAGCGGCAGTGGCTATTAGTACCCAAACTTCTTTAGAAAAATGTTGAGGCAGCCAGTAGCTTGTCAAAATTAATCCTATAATAGAGGCAAAGAATACTAACCCAATTTGTCCGATGGCTTTGGTACGAATAAAGTAAAAAACAAGGGCGATGAGATATAAAGGATGCATCCACATTAAATTATAATTTTGGTAGCAGGCAGTATGCTTTGAAATCATACTCATGTATACCATTAAACTGCCTCCTGCAGTAAAAGAAATTAAAAGCAAAACATCTAATACTTTAGCTAAGCGTTGTGTAATTAGGCTATTCCATTTTGAACAAAAAGTATATACTACTAATAAGATAACTAAAATATAGAAAGGACTATTGCTACTGGTTGGTATTTCGCTAGCATAAGTTAAAATATTTTCCTTGATTACTAAACGTCCAGTTCTAGCAATTTGCTCATGCAATAAAAAGGGTAAAAAAGCTGCTTGAAAATCGCTTGATTTTTGGTCGGAATAAGCACCTAATAATAAATCAATGCCCAGTCCAATCCAGGGTAGGCCTTGTTTATAGGGGGCGCTCACCACCTCAGATCGGTAAGATGCAATGGTTAGGGCGGTTGGCTGAAAGCTGCTATTTTTAAATAAGCCATCCTTTACACGGGTAGTACAGTTGTCCGAAATAAAATTGTATAAGTAAAAACGGTTATCGCCTATCATATTTACCTGAAGGGCTGTGTACCACTTAATTTTTTCTGCAGTACTTAATTTTAAAACTTGCTCGTATACATTTCTTTTCTCGAATTGGTATTCTTTTAAAAAGTCGCTGTAGTTATTAACGGAAACAAAATATAGTAAGTCGCCTTTAATAAATTTGGCAATAAAATTAGGCTCATTGAAATTAAAAGTACCGTAATTAAAAACAATATCGGTTTGGTTCACGCTATCTAACACTCTTACCGCAGTATGGCCCCAAATGGAATAAATTTCTTCACCAGCAGCACAGGTAATGATACTAAATTGTATACGCGGCTTGAAGGAGCTTGTATCTTGCCCCATTGCTTCTTGCCCCTTTACCTGCACATTAAAAATGCAAGAAGCGACTAGTAAAAAAAGAAAAATATATTTTTTCAAGGCCCTTTGTATAATGCGTTTATTATTTCTTGCTATAGTTAGGGGCTTCTCTGGTAACTTCTACATCGTGTGTATGACTTTCTCTCATACCTGCATTGGTTATTTGAACAAATGTCGCGTTTTGTAAGTCCTTTACAGTTTTCGCGCCGCAATAACCCATACCTGCTTTTAAGCCACCAACAAACTGATAAACAATTTCATGTAAGTTCCCTTTGTAAGCCACACGACCTTCAATTCCTTCTGGTACATATTTTTTTGAATCAGCTTC